>URPU01000048.1 GCA_900549865.1 uncultured Eubacteriales bacterium | reverse complement strand
AGCTAACCGTGCACGACTTTCGCATGGTGCCCGGCCCGACGCACACGAACCTTATTTTCGACGCCGCCGTGCCTGTCGATCTGGACATGAGTGACGAAGCGCTGGCCGCGGAGATACGCCGCCTTGTCCACAGCGAGTGGGAGGAGCACTACGCCATCGTAACTATCGACCGCGTATACGCGTAAGCGTGATAATGGTTAGCGAATCCCTCCGGCGAAAATTCCGGGAATTTTCGGCATCTCTTATTTACTATAAATTTGCCCCTTGGCTTATGGCAATCAGTCGTCTCCTCTATTCGCAGTGTTCGATTCATGCGGGTAGAACCAGTGCGTTCGTGCAAGTAACCAGATAGGGTTGGCAATGGGCAATAGACTTTGCCCCTTGCCCATTCTAAAAAGCGTGTTCGCCATGATAATGGAAGATATGATATTTCAACACTTACTAATCAGAAGAACTACCAATGTTATGGCAGATAGCACTTAACATCTTAAAGCTGCACCGCAAAATGCAAACAGGCCGGTTGGATCACTGCATCTTTGCTGTGGATGCCGCATAGCGTACAAAAAGAGAAAACAGTACACTTTTGAGAAGCATGTTCTGCCCCTCAGTTTTAGTGTACTGTTTTTTCACTATTATTGGTCGCGTTCTTATAATTTTGCGCTAATAAAAGGGCTGCCTCATATGATCTTGCTTGATCATTTTTGAGACAGCACCTCTAAACAACGTCAATAAAAGTTAATATGCCTCGCTCTATTGCCTTACTCCACTTCGACCACGCCGTCGTCCTTGACGGTGATGGTCATGCCGGTCTTGACGTAGCTGAGGAATTCATCCCCAAGCTGGTCGATAACGGGCATTTTGGAATCCGTCCACACATCGGCAAGGATGGCGCCGGATGCAGCGAGAGAGTCGATAGGCATGGAGAAGAGCATACACGCCGGCTGGAGGTGGCGGGAGCAGACGGTGTAGAGCACCATGCCGCCCGTGGTGGAGCCGATGGTCTGCGGCAGGCACAGCGCCTTTGCCAGCATGGACTGCTTATAGAGATCAGGGTTGTTCTGGTCGCCACACTTGACCTTCTTATCGCCGAACATCATGGCCATCTGGTAGCTTGCAAGCGTGTTGAAGCCGCCGTGGCTGACGAGCGCCTCCGCGGTGCACGTGCCGGGAACGATAACGCGTCCTTTAAACTGCTTCATTTCTCAGCCCTCCTTTGCGGTGATGATATCAAGGATCTCATCTTCTCTGTAGAACCTTGCGCTGGTATAGGTGCGCAGCTTGTTGGAGCAGGTTATGACCGCCTTCTTCTTGCAGAGAGGATTGTTCATATACATCAGCGGGCATATGTAGCTGACGATCACGCCGTAGCTTGCAAGCTTGGAGGCATAGATGCCCTTGTTGAGCTCCTTGATGACGGCGGGAGCGGCCGTGAACACCGTGGGCACACTGACCTTGCTCATGCCGTTGGCACGCAGCTTCGCCTCGATATTATCCGCCCAGTCCTCCATCTGGCGCAGCGTCAGATGCGGGCAGCCGACGAAGCACAGCTCGGGCTTGGCGTTCTTGTTCTTCCAGATAACGGGATAATTGTCCTGCACGCGCTTGAGCTCGGCGTCGTCAATGACGTAGACCTGCGCGCCCTCTTTTATGAGCGCCTCGCCCTGCTCCTTGGCCTCGGGCGTGAGATTTTCGATGTGGAAGAGGCCGACAGCGCCGTTGGAAGCCGTCGCCGCGCCGAAGTCCTTGAGATAGCTGCACGCCTCGTCGTCAAGCTCAGTTCCCAGCCACTTGTCAAGGCCCTTCACATACGGGACCTCTTCCATGACCTTCATGCCGATGGCGGAGCCGAGAAGCTGCGCTTCGGGCTTATGCTCACACTTGACCTCAATCACCCATGTGGCCTTGCGCCCCTCGTCCGTCAGGAGGCCGAATTCAGGAACGAAGCCCGCGATGGAGCCCATAAGCTCTATCATGCCGGAGTTGCGGTTGCAGCGCGCGCCGAGGACGGAGTTTGCGTACACGACGGCGGAGGATTCCGCCCAACTGAGGATATCGCCCTTCTTGGGCTTGTTGCCCATCTGATCGACATAGCAGGTGCAGGAGTACGCATCGTCATCGGTGATGCCGAGCTTCTTGAGCTGCTGCTCAAAACGGGCCTGCTCGGTATACATTATTTTCTTGAAAACTATGTCCTCAAGAAGCGAGGTGGGCACGTTCTTGTCGAGAGGGCGGGGGTCGGCGGTGAACTTCTGGCCGTCGGTAAGTCCGGCGTCGATGAGCCTGTCAAACAGGTCATAGACCGGCTTGAGCGCCGCCAGGCCGTAGGAAATGACGGTGTGGCCGTACTCGCTTGTGACGGGGACCATACGCTCCGCCCCAAAGGTGTCGCCGTACATGACCAGCGTTTTCATGACCTTGGCCATCATTTCGCCCTTTTCGCCGTTGAGCATAGCCTGCTGTTCGGGTGTAAGCTTCAAAATACCACTTCCTTAAAAAATTTTAACTTTTGCATTGCAAATCATATTGATTCTTTGCCGTCTGTTGGTATTTTAACACATTAGCAGGCAATAAACAATAGTCAATGAGGCGTATGCGTGAAAATAAATTCATCCCTGCGCCGCGGGCGCAGGGATGAATTATACTTTCCTATCGCGTCAGGGCACAACGTACACCGTGGCGGAGGGGCGCGGCGCGCCGGATATGACCGTGTCCGCGTCGATGAGCAGGATGAGCGCGCCGCTCTCCGCGGTCTGGGTGGCCGTCGCCTCGCAGGAGCCGTCCTTATACGAAAGCTGCAAAACCGTCTCCGGGCTGGACAGCCAGATGAGGTTTTCGGGCACGGTGCCGTTGTCATAGGCTGCGGTGAGCGTGACCGTATCTCCCAGATGCATGGTGAACTGATCGACCGGTTCGCCGTTATAATAGATTTTCAGCGCGGAGGCGCCCGGCTGCCTTTCAGCGGAGCTGAGCGCGCCGTCAATGATAGTATATTCCCCGTTTTCAAGCGCCTGTCCGTCATAGCTGACGCCGCTGCATTCAAAGACGTATACCTCCGGCGTGCCGCAGTCGTGGATGTCACAGCCGGTGAAGCTGACGCCGGTCGTGGAATCGAGCTGAACCGCGGAGGACGAGCAGTCGTATATCTCGGTATCGCGGACATCTAAGTCATGGCTATCGTTGGCCTGTATGCCGACCGTGCCGCAGCCGTAGAGGCGGCAGTCAGTAATGCTTACATCACCGCACGCATCAAAGTAGAGCACGCCGCCGGAGCATGAGCCGGGCTCCTCCGTGTGTCCGGCGGTGAAGCCGGAGAGCGTGACACCGCGGCACTCCTTGAAGCCCAGCACGTTGGCATAGCGCGGGATGGCGGCAATTGTCGCGTTGCTCTCGCTGATAATGCTGAGATTTTCAACGCCGGTTATCACAAGCCCCGGACCGTCAAAGTCATTGAGCCAGTAGTAATAATTGCTGCCGTAGCCGCCGTAGGACGTCGCCGTGGAGAGGTCGAAGGTCTCCGCGTCGAGGTATATGACCGTATTCGGCGCGATGGCGGCAAGGAACTCATCCACCGTTGCGGCGTGCACCGTGGTCACGCCGTCGGCATTGACGCTGCTGTCCAGCGCAACAGGCTCGGCAGCCGCGGGTCCGGCGTAGACCGTCTTTTCCAGCGTCATCGCGCGCAGTGCCTCCTCTGTCAGCGCCGCGCCGGAGGTATCGACAGCGGCGCTGCTGCCCTCAGAGTACATGGGCACAGCCGCGGGAACATCGAATTCGCACCCGCCGGCCGTCAGGCACATGGCAATGTCATTTGCCGTGCGCAGGTCGAGCAGCGCACCGGTGAACGAATTATCCCGCACCTCCGTGCCAAGGAGGACGCAGTCTATTGAATATGTAAGCCCCATGAGCGAGCGGGCGCTGTTGCCGGTGATCTCGCAGTTGACGACGGCGAGGGCGGTGGTGCTCTCAGCATAGAAAATGTCCGAGGGCACCTTCGCGTCGCCGCAGTCATACACGCGGCAGTCCGTGACGCGCACATCACGGCAGGAGTGGGCGATGACGGCATTCTGAGAGCAGTCATAAATATCGCTGCCGGTGACGAACACGTGCTGTGAGTTCACGGCAAACACGCCGACAACGCCGCAGCCATATAGTCCGCAGGAGTTGACGGAGACGTCCGTGCTGCTGTCAACGCGCACGACGTTGCCCGCGCAGTAGCCCGGCTCCACCGTATGGCCAAGCGTAAGCCCGTCGAGCGTGACGCCGGTGCAGGATGAGAGAGAAACAACATTTGCATAGCGCGGTGTGGTCACTATCTCCGCGCCGTCGGACTTTATGACGAGGTTTTTGATATTGCTGAGCTTGAGTTCATACCCGTCGTATACCTCGCTCCACGCATAATTCCCGCTGGCCGCAGCGCCGTAATCCGCGGCAGAGGTAAGGTCATATTTGCCGGGGGAAAGGGTGATCACGGTGTCGGAGGCTATCGCGGAGAGAAGCTCATCCACCGTGGAGGCCGTGACAAGGCGGCCATCCCCATCGGATGACGGCGCGGGCGAGGGCGTGCCGCCGTTCGGCCCGAGGGCCGCGCCGCAGCCCGCGAGCAGCAGCACCGCCGCAAGCACCAGCGCAAGCGAGGCCCTGCCCTTCGGGCGGAAGGACATGATCTGCTCCAGCCGCTCCTTCAGGTCGCGCTTCTGCGTGGCGAAGCTGGTGACAAAGGCGCCGGACTGCATGGGGCGGCGGGAGGCCAGCGCAAGAAGCGTCTCGCCGTAGCTTTGCATTTCGGCGCGGCTCATATCGCGGAGGATATACTCATCACAGCTGAGCTCACACACGCGGTCAAGCTCGCGGCGGAAAAGCGGGGCGAGGGGGTTGAACCAGTGCACCGAAAAGACGAGCGCGGCAAACCACTTATAGACTATATCACCGCGGCGGTAATGCGTAAGCTCATGGCGGAAGATATTCGTGAGCATATCGGGGGTATAGTCGCGCCCCGGCAGGACGAGCGTCGGCCGCAGGACGCCCATGAGCATGGGCGACGACACGCAGCGCGAACGCACGAGTCCCGGCTTGCGCGCGCAGGGCATGGAGAAATACAGCGCGAGGTCTGCGTCGGTCGGTTCGCGTTCCGTGCGGCGGACAGTGCGGACAAAGCGACTGTAGCCGGTGATATTCCGCGCCGCGCTTATAAGCGCACCGGCCAGCCACACTGCGCCCCACAGGCGCGGCGAGAGGAGGACGGACTTTATATCCGCCCATGAAACTGCGGCCCTGGCGGCGGAGGGGCTTTCGGAAACGGGCGCGGGGGCGCTTCCCTTCACGGCATCCGCATCCGCCGCGCCTGTATTCCCCTTAACGCGGATGATATCTTCATCGCCGCCGAGGCCGGAGGCAGGCTGTGCCGCGCCGAAGGGGCGCGCGCCCTCGGTCGAAGAGGCTATGTACGCCGGCGCGGACGCGCTTCTGACCGGCACAAGGCCGGGAAGCGGCACGACGAAGCGCAGCAGCACGACGAGCCACGCGAGGTGATAGAACACGCCGGGCAGGCGCTTCCCTGCCGTGCGCCGCAGCAGCATCAGCAGCAGGCCGAGCGCCGTGCCGCTGACGCCGAGGAAGAACAAAGTCGTCAGGGCGTCTGTCATTTTTCCCCGCCTTTCCGGAACATCGCACGAAGCTCCTCAATATCCGTCTCGCTGAGCTCATCCGACTGCACGAGCGCGGCCACAAGGCTTTTTGCACTGCCGCGGTACAGCCGGTGGATGAGCCTTTCCGTTGCCCAGTCGTTATACTCCTTTTCGGAGACGAGCGGGCTGTAATAGAACGCGCCGCGCTTTTCCTGCGCGACCGCGCCCTTGCCGACGAGGCGCTGCACCAATGTCTTGATGGTCGTGGCCTCCCAGCCGCGCTTTTCCTGAAGCGCGCGGCGGATCTCGCCGATGGGGAGCGCACACGCGGCATCCCACAGCACGCGCATCACTTCAAGCTCGCTGTCGCTTATCCTTTCCGCCAGATTTTCCACTTTTCCGCACCTCCGCTTATACTTATATTTTAATGTATGCCGGGGTAAACGTATTCAACGGGAACGCCGTTTTCAAGCGAGTAATCAAGGCTTTTGAGGGCCGTGCCGTTATAGGTCGTGCTGCTGTCGGCGAGCACGAGCTCTGGCGTGCCGCAGTTATAGATATTGCAGTTGTCAAACACCGCGCCGCTGACGGACCAGAGCGTGACGGCGGCATTGCTGCACTCGTATATCTCGGTATCCTTGACCGTGAGAGAGGACGAGTCGGACGCGCTGACGCCCACTATGCCGCAGCCGTAGAGACGGCAGGTGTCGATGAGGATATCATTGCAGCGCTGGAAGTTCAGCACGCCGCCGGAGCACTCGCCCGGCTCCTCCGTATGCCCGGCAGTGACACCGTGGAGGGTTATGCCCGTGCAGCCGGAGAACTGGATAACGTCGGCATAGCGCGGCACGGCAGAGATGGTCGCGCCGTTTTCGCTTATGATAGTGAGATTTTCCACACCGGAAATTATAAGGCCGGGGCCGTCGTAATTATTGAGCCAGCCGTACCAGTACCCGCCGGCCCCGCCGTAATCGGCCGCGGCGGAGAGGTCGTAAAAGTCGGAGTCGAGATAGATGGTGGTGTCCGGCGCGATGGCGGCAAGGAGCTCATCCACCGTTTTCACGTGCACGACCCGCTCCCCCTCCGCATTCACGGAGGCGTCAAGCGCGATCTCGGGCGTCGGCACGGAGCCGTCGGGGCCGTCATAAACGGCCTCGGCACGCTGCATGGAAACAAGCATATCGGCGGTTATCTCTTCCCCGGCGGATGTGACCGCGCAGCCCTCGAAGCCCTCGGCATAGAGCAGGGGGTAATAAAGCCCGTCATCAAAGCTGCTGTCGTCAACAGTGACCTCTCCGCTGGCTATGGCGAAGAGGGCGTTATCAAAGGCGGTGCTGCCGTTCACGGCGCAGCCGAGGATGCACACGCCGCGGGAATACCCGGACGTGAGCAGCGTGCCGCCGGTGCAGTTGCTGATAGTGGAGTTCAGCACGGCAAAGCCCGTCGTCGTGTCAACGGAGAAAAGACCGGCGTAGCCGCTGAGGCCGCAGTCGTATATGGAGCAATCGTCAAGGCGCACGTCGGTGCAGCCGCTGGACATGACCGCGCTTTCTGAGCAGTCGAATATATGCGTGCCGGCGGCGGAGACGCCGCGGCAGTTATACGCCTGAATGCCGACGGTGCCGCAGCCGTAGAGGTAGCAGCCCTGCACGGCGGCATTGCGCACGTTGTTGAGCATCAGCACGCCGCCCGCGCATACGCCCGGCTCCTCCGTGTGGCCGACGGTAACGCCGCGCAGGAGTATGCCGCCGCAGTCATAGAAGCTGAGCACGTTTGCGTAGCGCGGCACGGCGGAGATGGTGACATTCGCGTCCGGCGCCGCGACGATGGCAAGCTTATCCACGTTGGATATCGCAAGCTCAAACGCGGTGTCAAGGCTCTCTGTCTCGCTGTCGTAAACGCCCGTCCAGATATACGGCGCGCCGTCGGGCGCGCGGCCGTAGTCAGAGGCCGTGGAAAGGTCATAATTCCCTGCGGCAAGGACTATCATCGTGTCGGACGCGATGGCGGCGAGGAACTCATCCACCGTGGAGACCTCGACCGTGTTGGCACAGCTTATGTTGGGAGTGAACTCCCCCGCGTCGCCGCTTTCAGCCGGAGCGGCATCCGCCGCGGCGGGCGGCGCGGTCTCGATCACCGGGGCGGCGGGCGCGCCGCAAGCCGCAAGCGTGAGCAGCATCACCGCGGCCAGCATGAAACACAAATATCTTTTCATTCTTTATACCTCCAAAAATTTTTGTCTCTTTGTTTGTTTTCTTTTACTATATTTTCTTATAGTTCCTATAGATATGGACGGCTTTTCCGGCGCTTCTGTTTCAGGAATATTGAAAGTTCGCGGAAAATTCTGCGCCGCAGGGCGGACTACGTCCGTCGTCTGTGTTCAATATACCATCAGAGACTACATTTGTCAACCGTTATCGGCATGAAATATTTAAAACCGGCGCTGAATGGCGCTTTCATACTTGACCTGAACTAAGCTTCAGGTTATATAATATTGACGCAATGCAAAATGGAGGTTTTTGAAATGGCTAAAAACGTTCTTGTTATCAGCGCAAGTATGCGCGCAAACAGCAATTCAGACATGCTGGCCGCCGCCTTTGCCGACGGCGCGGCCGCGGCGGGAAACAGAGTGGAGACGGTCTCCCTCAAGGGCAAAAGCATCGCCTTCTGCCGGGGCTGCCTCGCCTGTCAGAAGCATGGCCGCTGCGTCATTGCCGACGACGCCGTGGAAATAACGGAGAAGATGAAGAACGCAGACGTCATCGCCTTTGCCACGCCCATCTATTATTACGAGATGAGCGGACAGCTAAAGACGCTGCTTGACCGCGCGAATTCCCTCTTCCCCAGCGACTACGCATTCCGCGAGACGTACTTCCTCTCCTGCGCCACGGAGGACGAGCCGTACACGGATGAGCGCGCGGTACACGGCTTTGAGGGCTGGGTCGAGTGCTATGAAAGGTGCCGCTTTGCCGGGAAGGTGTTCGCCGGGGGCGTGTCGGAGCCGGGCGACATCGCGGGGCATCCCGCGCTTGAAAAGGCGCGTGCGCTTGGCGCGGCGATAGGCTGACAGCGACAGGACAAAAAACTCCGGGCCGCGGTATACACCGCGGCTCGGAGAGGTCTTATTACCGTATTTATTTTTTCGCGCGGCTCAGAGCTTGACTTCCTTCGCCCATGCGACGGCCTTGGCCGCGCTGCCGCTGCCGTGGAACACCTTCCCCTCGACGAGCTTTGCGCCGGGGCAGCTCGGGGCGAGCTTTTGCAGGGTCTTGCCCATGCCGCTGGTGCCGGAGGTTGCAAAGACGACGACGGTCTTGCCGGAAAGGTCATAGCTTTCGAGGAACGCATTGACTATCGTCGGCGCGACGTACCACCAGATGGGGAAGCCAAGATACACGACGTCATACTCCGCCATAGACGCGCATTTTTCGGCGATGGCCGGGCGGGATGAATCGTCCTTCATCTCCAGCGTGCTGCGGGAGCGGCTGTCCATCCAGTCGAGGTCTGCGGCGGTATACGGAACTGCCGGTTTTATTTCAAACATATCAGCGCCAACGGCGTCAGCAACGGCCTGCGCGGCCTTTGCCGTGGTGCCGGTCGGGGAAAAGTATGCAACCAGTTTCTTACTCATTTTACCTACCTCCGATATTTTATGATACAACAGACATTACAGACGCGGCGCGGCCTCTTGTCAGGGGGATGCCGCGTATGCTATGATAATATTACCTGAAGGGCACTTCAGGTCAAGCATTCTTTTGAAAATTTTTTGTTAATTGGCCGCGCGCGGCCGAACGGAGGACACATGCCTATAGATCTTATGATGCCCGTGCATCTCATCACCGGGGCGGAGTGCATCGGGAAAAACGCAAAAGCCCTCGCGGGGCTTGGAAAGCGCTGCCTCATCGTCACGGGGCACAGCGGCGCGAAACGAAGCGGCGCGCTGGACGCCGTGACGCAGGCGCTGGACGCGGGCGGGATAGAGCACGCGGTCTATTCCGGCGTTGCGCCGAACCCGACCGTGGAATCATGCCTTGCGGCGGGGCGCATGGCCGCGGAGTTCGGCGCGGATTTCGTGGTGGGCATTGGCGGCGGCTCCGCCCTTGACGCGGCGAAGGTTGCGGGCGCGGCGGCGGCAAACCCGGACATGGACGAGAGTGGGCTGTACTCCCGCATATGGCAGAACGCGCCAAAGCCCGTGGTGCTTGTGGGCACGACCAGCGGCACGGGAAGCGAGGTCACGCAGGTGGCGGTGCTGACGGACTCATCCGGGCGCAAGCACAGCATACACGACCCGCGGCTTTACGCCGCCATATCCTTCGGCGATGCGCGCTTCACAATGTCCGCGCCGCCGCGCGTCACGGCGACGACCGGGATAGACGCGCTGGCGCACTGCGTGGAGAGCTACTTCTCCCGCAAGGCGGACGAGCTTTCGCGCCTTTTCGCCGTGGAGGGGATAAGGCTGTTCCTTAAAAACGCCGCAGAGACGCAGGGCTTCGCCGGGGAGCTGAGCTATGCCCGGCGGGAGGCTCTTTACACCGCGTCCATCATGGGCGGGCTTGCCATAAACACGACGGGCACGGTGTTCCCGCACACGATGGGCTATCTTTTGACGGAGCGCTTCGGCATCCCGCACGGCTTTGCAAGCGCGGCTTTCATGCCGGCACTGCTGAGCGGCGCGGCGGAACACATGCCCGAATACACGGTGGAGTTCTTCACGCGCATCGGCTGCGGGCAGGAGGAGTTCATGCGCATATACGCCGCGGTCATGCCGGCACTTGACATACGCATGACGCGGGAAGAGATAACCGCGGCACTGCCGCGCTTTAAAGGCAACGGAAGCTTCGGCAACACGGCCTATGACGTTGACGAGTACACGGCGGAGGAGATACTGACGCGGAATTTTCTGTAACCGTTGAGGGCGGCGAAAAATGTTTTCCCCCGGAGTACGGCTCCGGGGGAACGTTTATTATCCGTTGTTCATTTCCTGAATGCGAAGCTGCGCGCCGCGCATATGGTCGCATATGGCCTGATCCATGAAGGCGATAAGCTCCTGCGGGTTTTTGTCTATCTCGCCCGTCAGCCAGCTTTCAACGACCCCGGCCGCGGCAATGATATAGAATGCGTCATCATTTCCACTTCCGCATTGCCGCCGGGCGCATCCAGCACGCCGATATCTTCACCAAGCTGCTCGACAGTGCGGTGGATGATGGCGTATATATCCGCTTTAAAAAAGCGTTTGAGGCAGTCGCGCCCGACGGAGCGCAGCGCGCACAGGCAGATGGCCCTGTTTTCGTCAAGATACTGGAAAAGCTGCTGGAACCCGTCCTGCCACAGCAGCGTTCCCTCATGGCGGCGCAGAAGAGAAATGGCCTCCTCTTAAAACATCCAGCGCATGAGGTCGTACACGTCCTCAAAATGATAATAGAAGTTCTGACGGCGGATCCCGGCAAGCTCGGATATGTCGCGGATGGTTATCTTATCAAACGGCTTCTGAGCCATGAGAGTTTTAAGCGCCTCGGCCAGCGCGTGCTTGGTCTGGTCGGATGCGGCGTTCGGCTTTCTTTCCACTGTGCTGCCCCCCTTGCCGGCGGTTTCATATACACATATATAATAAGGAGCAGCATGAGACGCTGCCCATACGGGAGGCAGCCATCGCGGCGCTTGCAAAGTCCATCCCGGAGATAAGCGCAAGCTCGCTGACAACAGTCGGCGGGCTTGCGGCGATGCTGTTCATGCAGTTCAAGGTCGGCCCGGACATGGGCATATGCCTCATAAAGGCCATACTGTACGCCCTGCTGAGCGTGTTTATCCTCATGCTGGGGCTGCTGGTGCTGTTCGGGCCGCTGATAGAAAAGACGCGGCACAGGGATTTCATCCCGAAGATCTCCTTTGTCGGCAAAATAGACTACGCGACGCGGCATGTCGTGCCGCTGGTGTTCATCGCTGTCGCGCTGCTGGGGCTGCACTTCTCCAACAAGTGCCCTTACGCCTACGGCTACAGCTCACTGACGACGCCGAAGCTGAACGAATCGCAGATAGCGGACAACTTCACCTCGTCGAACATGCTGGCGCTGGTCGTTCCGGCGGGAGATTATGAATAAGACGGCGCTTGAGGACCTGCATTTTGACACGGTCGTCACGGCGGAGTACAAGCTGAAAATGTCCGCCGCCGCATCCGGCAGCGAGTGCGGCGACAGACCCGTCATTTTTGCCGAGGGCGGCTTCGACGACGGCGCGGCAGTGACGAGCACGGCGACGGAGGAATCCGCCGTCGGGCTGACGCCCCTTGACAGCGGGCTTAGTCAGGCTTATGATGATTCTACGGCGAGGCTGCCGTGGTATGAGCGCATCACCGCGCCCATCTCCGGCGGCATAATCGAACAGCGGCATGTTTCCATCCCCGACGACGGGCAGGCTGTGCACACGCTGCACCATCTGCCGCCGGAGGTGTCGATAGGCCGGCTGGAGGTCTACGTCATGCAGGATGGGCGCTGGATAAAGGCCGACACGGCCGAGTTCGGAAGCTACCTCACGTTCGACGTCGCCGGAACCGAGGCGGATATCGCGGCAGTGTCCGTGATAAGCATATGGCGGCTGTGGGGGCTTGTTGCCCTTGCCGCCGTCCTCGCCGCGGTGATAGTGCTGGTGTCCGTCAACAAACGGCGGGCAGGCCGCAGCGGCGAAGCGAAGCCGCCGCGCGAAAAGGCGGAAAGGAAGCGCCATGGCAAGGCGCGGCATGAGCAGATGGAAGAGCAGAAGGACAAGCGGAGGATAAAATGGCCCATTATCGCGGTCATTGTCGTGCTGGCGGCGCTTGTCGCCGCGGCGGCGGTGTTCCTCGCGCCGCGCGTGGCGGAAAAGGTTGCCCCGTACCGTGCGATAGCGGCGCTTGCAAACGCGGACGAGCTGAGCATGGAGGTGTCCGTGGACGCGACCCTCGGCGGGGATAAAATCACGGCCGGGGTGCCGGTGCAGGTGAAGAGCAGCTGCGGGAAGAAAGTGACCTATGCATGCGTGTCCGGCGTGCCGCTTTATTACTCCGACGGTATGCTCATCCTTGAAAACGGCATGGCGTACAGCATCGGTGATACCTCCCCCGACTACTCCGCACTGCTGAGCACCATCACGGGATATTTCAAAGCCGCCGAACTCAGCGGTGAGGACGGCGCACTTAACCTGAGCCTTGACGGCGAGCAGGCCGCGGCGCTGCTGAACACGCTGTGCCCGGAGGCCATGAGGCAGAGCGCCGGTATATCCGACGCGCGCATAGAAGCGGCGCTTTCCGGCACGGATGTGGAGAGCATATGCGTCACGGCGTCCGGCACGATGGCCGGAGACGGCGCGGAGGCGTATGAAGTGACGGCGCGCATAGACGGCTTTGCCTATTCGGCAGACTTCGCCCTCCCCGACGCCGTGGCGGAGGCTGCGGCGAAGGGCGACGCCGACGGCAGTCTTGAGGAGATAACGGACGACGTGCTGCGCGTGCTTTCCGCGTGGGCGGAGCTGCGCGGAAGAGACAGCGCCGCGGGAACGCTGACGCTGGGCGTGGACTGCGGCCCCGTCGTGGCGGACACGTCGCTGGAGCTTGGAATGTGGCATGTGGACGGCAGGCGCATATACAGCGTGGGCAAAAGCAGCCTGACCGTATACACCGACGGAAGCAAGGCCGTCAGCAAAAGCGGGCTTGGCGTGGCGCTGGGCGAGAGTGAGCTTGCCGACACGGCAAAGCTGCCGAGGCTTGCATACGACGTGTGCCTCAAGGGCGGCATAAGCGCACAGCAGCACGGCGAGAAGTACGTATACACCGCCGCGCTCGACGGCGGCGACATGGAACAGCTCATCCAGATAATATCCCCGGACGCGGCGAAGCTGGACGTGAACTATTCCTACGGCGCGCTGAAGCTGACCGTGTCGGGCGGAAAGCTGACGGAGATAGAGTTCGACTGCACTGGCACGGTGAAGATAGTGCTGACAGAAAAGCCCGTGACCGTCACGGCGAGGCTGACCGACAGCGGAAAGGCCGCGCCGGAGATACCGGTAAAGGCGGCGGAGGCCCTGACACCGGAGACGGCGTGAGGCGTGCGGAAGCATAATATTGGGGCACGGCCAACGGGTAATGCAGGCCGTGCCCTTATTCTGTCCTTATAAAAATTCCTATTATGTTTGTATGAATAGCCGGTTGACTTGCAGCGTGGCACGGCGTATAATCGGGGCGAAAAATCTGACAGCAAAGGAGCCGTATTTACATGAACACACCATTCCGTTATGATTTTGTCGGCAGTTTTCTCCGCCCTGCCGCACTCAAGCAGGCGCGCGCGGATTTTCAGAGCGGCGCTATCGACGCTGCGGCGCTGAAGGCGGCCGAGGATGAGGCCATACGCGGCCTTGTCGCCAAGCAGAAGGCCGCGGGCTACCACGTGATAACCGACGGCGAGTTCAGGCGCGCGACATGGCACCTTGACTTCATGTGGGGCTTCAACGGCGTCGGCCACAGCCCGACAAAGACGGGCCTGCCCTTCCACGGCGAGGCCGCAATGCTGGACGACACGTATCTCACGGGGAAGGTGTCTCTCGACGCGCACCCGTTTGTGGAGCATTTCAAATTCGTCAAGGCGCTTGAGGATGAAAACACCGTGGCAAAGCTCACCATCCCCGCGCCCGCACAGTTTATAGAGCAGATGATAATGCCCTTCGCACTGGAGAACACCAGAAAGTACTACGCGAGTGACCGTGAGCTGGCGGAGGATATCGCCGCCGGGTACAAGAAGTTCATCGCCGACGTATACGCGGCGGGCTGCCGCAACCTGCAATTCGACGATTGCAGCTGGGGCATGCTGGTCGATCCGATGGCGTGCGCGATATTCGACACCGACGAAAAGGGGCTTGATGCGATAAAGGAGCAGTTCCTTGAGCTGAACAACATGGCCATTTCCGGCAAGCCCGACGACCTTGTTATAAACACCCACGTCTGCCGCGGCAACTTCCACAGCACCTATGCAAGCTCCGGCGCGTATGACGGCGTTGCGCAGACGCTGCTGGCGCGCGAAAACGTGAACGCGTACTACCTTGAGTTCGACGACGCGCGCAGCGGCGGATTTGAGCCGCTTGCCGCCGTGAGCGGAGACAAGAAGGTCGTGCTGGGGCTGATAACGACGAAGCGCGCGCTGCTGGAGGACAAGGAAAGCGTCATCGCGCGCATACACAAGGCCGCGGAATACCTGCCGCTTGAGCGTTTGTGCCTCAGCCCGCAGTGCGGCTTTGCAAGCTGCGAGATCGGCAACAAGCTGACGGAGGCGCAGCAGTGGGCAAAGCTGGCGCTGGTGAAAGAGATCGCCGGGGAAGTCTGGGGCTGATAGAAATGCGTCTTCCAAAGCTGCATCCGCAGATGTCTGAATCGCTGCTGACGGCCTCGTTCATCATCCTGTCCGGCGGGTTGCAGGACGCGTACACCTACTTCTGCCGGGGGAAGGTATTTGCCAACGCGCAGACGGGCAACATCGTTCTGTTCAGCGCATACCTGTTCAGCGGCGAATGGGCGCGGTGCCTGCACTATCTTATCCCGGTGCTGGCGTTCATGGTCGGCATATTCGCGGCGGAATGCATACACAGGCATTATAAATACATGGAGAAGGTGCACTGGCGGCAGCTTATCATCATGATAGAGATAGTGCTGCTGTTCGCCGTCGGCTTCCTGCCGCAGGAGGTGAACACCTTTGCAAACGCGCTGGTGTCGTTCGTATGCGCGATGCAGGTGCAGACCTTCCGCAAGGTGCGCGGGCACGCCTACGCAAGCACGATGTGCATCGGGAACATGCGCAGCGGAACGGAGGCGCTGTGCGTCTACTTCCACACGCACGACCGCGAGGTGCTGTTCAAGGCGCTGACGTACTTCGGCGTTATAGGGCTGTTCGCCGTTGGCGCGGGCGCGGGCGTGCTGCTGACGGAAACTCTCGCAGAGCGCGGCATATGGGTGTCCTGCGCGCTGCTGACAGTGAGCTTTCTTTTCATGTTCATCCACGAAAAGCACGGGGAACGGCAGCCTGAGGGCTGACGCTTTCCGCGTGCACACAGTAAAGCTCCCCCGGCGGCGTATGTATAACGCTTCCGGGGGAGCTTGGTTTTCAGCCGAATATATACTTTTTCCTCTGCGCAAGGTCTATCTCATCGCCGGGGGCAAGCCCATGCGGCGCGCCGGAGGAGATACGCTGGCCGTTGACCCAGACGCCGGTCTTTGAATTGTCGATAACGTACCACTTCCCTTCGCGGCGCTCAAAGGTGGCGTGCACCTTGTCTATCTTCTTTTTGTCAGATTTGAGGTCCAGCACGAAATCACAGGCCGAGTCGCGGCCGAGCTTTACGATGTTCTTATTAAAGCTGCGCTTCTCTCCGGTGTCGCCGTCCTTGAGGGTCAGCCCCTCCGTGCCGCCCGCGGCGGGTGCGGCGGCACGGAGCTGTGCCTCGCCGAGGGTGTAGCCCGTGCGCTGGAGGTTCCCGGCGTCGTTATAGACCTTAGTGACGACCGTCCACGCCTTTTCCTTGGTGGTCTGCTTCTCATTCTTGTCAAGATAGATGGTTACTGTTCTCATAATAAATTTTCTCCCTTTATTATTGAATATTGATTATTAAAGCTCCGTGCAGACAATGATGTCGTCGATCTTGACATCAAGTATCCCGGAGAGCATTATCATATTGTCCAGACTGGGCAGAGTTTCGCCCCGCTGCCAGCGGTACACGGCCTGCGGCGTTGCAAAGCCCATCAGCGCCTGTAACTGCCTGACGGTTATTCCGCTTTTCTTGCGCAGGCGCGAGATATTTCTGCCCGTTGCGGCCATGTCTATGGCCTGGAGTGCTTTCACATTTTCCTACCTCATTTCATGTTTTATTTGATTTGAAATTTAATTTAAAACGAAAGCCCGCCTGCCTCATACAAGGGCAAGCGGGCATAATTACATGCAGATATTGTCAGCATTGTGCCGACCTACATCGTCCGTTTATGCTTTTCACCTTATATGAGCGCGGCAATCGGCCATCCATAGGCTTTCGCCCGGATAGCTGCGCCGCGTATTCGTTTTTGCGCACGGTGAAAAGATACATGACGGTTTTCTTCTCCTGAATCTGTTTCCGGGATGCCTGGTGCATCCCTTGCATGCTTAATATACCACAGGGTGCATGGAAAAGTCTATATACCTGCTGTACACTCCGGCAGAAATTTTCAGTGTATATGATGCTTATGCGCGGCGGAATATTGAATTATTCCGCCGCCGTCGCTATAATAAAGAAAAGCGCGGCCGCCGGGAACGGACGGCGCGGAAGGAAAGAGGCGCACAGCATGAAAAAAGTGATAATACTCATAGGCAACTACGGCTCCGGCAAGACGGAGATTGCGCTGAACATGGCGCTTAAGGCGTCCGAAGAGGGGAAAAAGACGCAGGTGATAGACCTTGACCGCATAAACGACTATTTCCGGATGTCGGACAACGTGAAGCTGCTGGAGGAGGGCAGGATAAACCTCGTCTCCCCCACCTTCGCCGGGCAGGGCGTGACGCAGACGAACATGCCCGCGGCGGTCGGCTCCGCCTTCGCGCAGGACTGGGATCTTGTGATATTCGACGTCGGCGGCGACCCGGCAGGGGCGCTTTCACTGGCGCGGTATCATCAGGACTTCGCACAGCTCGCCCCCGGTCAGCTTGAGGTATACGACATTGTGAACGTGTTCAGGCCCATGTCGGAAACGCCGGAGAAAATTCTGAAGCTGAAAGCGGACATGGAGGGCTTCGCCCGCCAGACCGTCACTGGCTTTGTCAACAACTCCAACCTCATGACCTTCGCCAGCGCCGACGACCTGCGCCGCGGGTATGACGCAGTGCGCGCAGCGTCGGACATGTCGGGCATACCCGTGGTATACACGACGGGGCGAAGCGATATCCTTGCCGAGTTCATGGCGGACGAGCGGGATGCGAAATACATCGGAACGCCGCTGGCGCTTGTGACGTACATGAAGCGCGACGTTGACAGCTTTGCTGCGGGGCCGTCTATGCGCGGGCCGTTCGGCGCGGCGGGGCGCGGCGTCTGAGCGGCGGAAATCGGATTACGGGGAAAAAAGTTGCGGGTGCTTCCTTTTCGGGAAGCACTCGCGAAGACTGTCGAAAAAGTGGCTTTGCCGCTTTTTCGAGAAAGCTTCGCTGCGTTCT
>URPU01000047.1 GCA_900549865.1 uncultured Eubacteriales bacterium | reverse complement strand
TTGTTCTCATCCGCCAGCACGGCGCTGACGGCCTCCTTGGCGGAGACGCCGCCGGACACCATCGCATCGACGAGCATGGCCTCGGCAGAGACGGTATGCTCCACCTTATTGAAAACATAATCCTCGTCTATCTCCAGCACGACGGCATACTCGCCCTTGTCATAGCTGCCCTTGGCGAGAAGCTGCTGCTTCACCTCCTCAGGCGTGCCGCGGAAGCTCATCTCGTGCAGCTTGGTCATGTCGTTGCAAAGGCACATGCGGCACTTCGCCCCGGCCTCAATAAAGAAATCCACCAGCTCCATTATCCGCTTGGGCGACTCATACAGCGCGAAGGTGCGCGTGTCGCCATGGCGCAGCTTTTCCAGCAGACGGCGGCGCTCGGCATTCTCCCGCGGGAAAAAGCCGTAGAACGTGAAGCTTGAAAGGTCAAAGCCCGACACCGACAGCGCCGTGACCGCCGCACAGCAGCCCGGCACGCCCACGACGCGTATCCCGGCCTCCACCGCGGCCTTGATAAGCTCATTGCCGGGGTCGGAGATGCAGGGCGTTCCGGCGTCGGTTATGACAGCCACGGACTTGCCCGCCAACATTTCATTTATGAAATACTTCGCCTTGCCGTATTCATTGAATTTATGATTCGACGCGAGGCGGTTTCGTATCTCCAGCTTATTGAGCAGCACCATCGAGCGGCGCGTATCCTCCGCCGCGATGATGTCCACCTCGGATAGTATCTTTTTGCCGCGCGGAGACATATCCTGCGAATTGCCTATGGGCGTGGCGACTATGTACAGCGTGCCGGCAGTTTTCTCTTCCATGCTTTTCTCCAATTCTAACGTGTGATATGCAAGATTATATAACATTGCGCGCGCATATGCAACGCGGCAGATAAAAAAGAACGGGGCGCGCCCCGCTCTTCGCGTCACTTGTTCAGCTTCGCCTGATCGTCAAGCCAGTCTGCGACGGCGTCCGTGTCAAGGCCGAGTTCCTTTGCCATGAAGGACGCCAGCTCGTTGAAATTGAGATCCTTCATATGCTCAAAATTCGTGGTGCTCTTCTTCTCCGGCTCGACGCCCTGACCCTCTATGTAGCCGCAGTTGTAGCACATCTCAAGCGGTATCTTGCGGTGGTCGTCAAGCGTCATTTCACTTCCGCAGCGCGGGCATTTCATATGGCATAACCTCCATTTATGATATGTATTCATCTGCGTATGTCTATACTAACCCCGTTGAGAAAAATATGCAAGCATAGTTTTTTATATGACTCAAAGCAGGCCGGAATTTTTCAGCAGCAGCGACCAGAGGAAGAGCGTCAGCATACACGCGGCGCTCGTGAACACAACGATATTCCCGGCAAGCTCCGCGTCGCCGCCGATCTCCTGCGTCATGGCGAAGGAGGCGATCGCCGTGGCGGAGCCGAACGCCCCAAGCAGCCCGGCTATCTCCACGCCGCGGAAGCCCAGCAATGCCGCCGTGCCCAGCACCACCGCCGGTATTATCACCAGCCGCCCCGCCGCCACGAAGAGCACAGGCCTGATGCAGTCTTTAAACCCGTCGAAGCTGAAAAACGCGCCCAGCAGGAAAAGCAGCAGCGGCGACGTCGCCCCGGCTATCTGCTCCAGCGCGGACACCACAAAAACCGGCAGGCGTATCCCCAGAACGGAGGTCAGAATTCCCGCCGCAGTGCCCAGCACCAGCGGATTCGCTGCGATATCCCGCACCAGCAGCAGCCCGTTGACCTGCTTCCCGCTGTACTTTTCCAGCACGACGACCGAGAGGATGTTTATCATCGGCACTATCACCGCGACGAGCACCACGACCATGCCCAGGTCCGTTCCCTCCGGCAGGAGGTTTCGCGCAAGCGGGATGCCTATGATGACGAAATTGCTTCTGAAAAGCCCCTGCACCATAACGCCGCAGCGCCCCTCGCCGGGCTTTGCCGCCCTCACGAGCAGAAGGCTGACCGAAAACACGGCGAGAATGCCGCACACGCCGAAGATGATGAGCCGCGGGTTCACCGCGCTTGAAAGGTCTGAGGAATAGATATTATAGTACAGCATCAGGGGCATAAGATATTTGAAGGCCGCGCTGTTCATGCGCTGCACATCCGTGCGCGTGATGGCGTGCATCGACTTTGCCAGATAGCCCAGCGCCATTATCAGCATTATCGGCGCTATCGCATTGAAACATACCGTAAGATTGCTCATGCACTTCTCCGTTTCGACATTTTTTCATATATTATACAGCATATTTCAAAAACAGCAAGCCCGGGACGCCGGAAAATTCCGACGCCCCGGGCGAAGTATGATATTTCGATCTTTCGATCTATAATGCGCCGTTATTCGTCAAGCCCGTCGTCGCAGATAAGGCCGTAGCCGCCCTGCGTGCGCTTGTAGACGACGGATATCGCGTCCTCGGCTTCCATGTTCTTGAAAACGAAAAATTCATGGCCGAGCAGCTCCATCTGCAAAATGGCTTCCTCGGGGGACATGGGCTTGATTGAGAAGCGCTTGCTGCGCACGATCTTGAACTCTTCCTCCTCATCCTCCGCGGGCGCATATGCAGGCACGGCCTCACGCTCCAAAGCCCCCTCGCGCAGACGCTTTTCAAGGCGGGTCTTGTTTCTGCGTATCTGGCGCTCGATCGCGGCGACGCCGGAGTCCACAGAGGCGTACATGTCGTTCGTAAGTTCGCTTGCCCTGTAGTACAGGCCGTTGTTATGGATGGTAATCTCAGCGAGGAAGCGGCCGCGGCTGACGCTGAACGTGACGTAGGCCTCCGCCTCGGTCTTGAAGAATCTGTCGAGCTTGCTTATCTTGCGGATAGCGTATGCCCTCAGCTCCTCCGATGAATCCATCTTTTTCTCCGTGAAAGTGAACTTCATACTGCCAACTCCTTTCATATGCCTGGTTGTTCAACAGAAGCTCTTCTCTTCTGTTGGTTTTATTATACCACAGCCCTTGCAAAATTTGAAGTCTATTTTGTGAATAATGACAGAATCGGCACTTCGCACGTGAAGTTATTCGGTTTTTTGTATAATGTTCCAAAATTTTTGCCCCGCCGCAGTTTCCATGCGGCGGGGCATATGTCAGCTATAGTCGGAAATGACGGTGCAGCCCGTCAGGGTGGAGCGCAGCGTCGCCACCTGCTGCTCCGACAGGAGCGTGCCTGAGACGTTCAGCGTGCGCAGATTCGTAAGGCTCATGAAGGGCAGCTCAGAGCTTATCATGTTGTATGACACGTCCAGCGTCTCCAGCCCGTACAGCATGGAAAGCGGCGTGACGTCCATCAGCGCGTTGTACGAAAGGTCAAGGTGTTTTATCTGCATCCTGTTCGGCGCGTCCTGAAGCGGATAGAGGTTTGAGATATTGTTGCGCGAAAGGTCGATGCTCTCAGGATTTTTGAACTTTGAGATGTTCGTGATGTCGCTGATGTTCAGCGCGCTGAGGTTTATGTTCGTGGCGTCGTTGGCGTAAGAGAAGCCGTCGATATCCACCATGTACGTGAGGTCGGAATGGCTTATCTCGCAGAAGTACAGACTCTGCTGAAGCGTGTCCACCGCCTCGCCGCTGAGGTTTATGTTGTCTTCTATCTTGAGTGAGCGCAGCCCCGTCAGCTCCTTCAGCGTAAGAAGCGACTCATTCGTGAGGTTGCAGTTCACAAGCCCCAGCGTCTGCAGGTTCTTGAGCTTGCGCAGACCGGAAAAGTCGGTGATGTTGTTGTCGGAAAGGTGCAGCTCCGTCAGGCCGGTCATGTTGCCGAGGGGCACGGTGCTGGAAAAATAGTTGCCGGAAGCGTTGAGGAAGTGCAGTGACGAAATGCCCATCAGCGGGCGCAGATCCGTCACATAGTTGTTTGCGATGTTCAGCCACTCCAGATGCGGGATGTCCATAAGCGGGCTGAGGTCGGAAATGGTGTTGCCGCTCAGGTCGAGCTTTTTCAGCTCCTTGCAGCTTGAAAGGGCCGAAATGTTCTGAAGCCCCATGCCGCTGAGGTTAAGCTCCGTCACGTCGGTCTTGAAGGTGACGCCGCCGAAGCTGATGTCCTGCATCTCCTCCTCGGTGTTCTCGCTGTGTATGGCGCAGTTGGGCAGGGCGTTCGCCAGCTTTTTAAGCTGGCTTTCCGTCAGCGTCATGCCCTTTATGCTGAGCGTGGTGAGGTTCGTCAGCGATGCGAGGGGCGAAAGGTCAGCGACGGGGTTGTTGTCCAGATACAGCGTGCGCAGATTCGTCAGCGACGAAAGCGGCGACACGTCGGTTATCATATTGTCCTTGAGGTTCAGCGTCGTCAGGCCGCCAAGCTCAGCGAGCTTGGATATGTCGCTTATATTGTTCCCGGCAAGCGAGAGGTTGTCCAGCGCGTAAAGCTGCAATATCTCGTCCATGACATTGTTGCCCAGCCCCATATTGTCCAGCGCAAGGCCAGTTGCGTCGCTTTTATACTGCTTCCCGGCGACAGTCACCATGTTCGACTGGCGTATCACCGTGCGGCGGCCCTCAAGCTCGTCTATCCACGAGGACACCTGCGGGTTGGACGTGTCCATGCGGCGAAGCGTCTCCAGCGCCTTGTCATAGTTGCCCTGCGACTCATAGCACTGCGCCGTCATGGCAAGGCACTCATCCGTCGTTTCAAGCGCGGCCGCCTTGCGCAGAAGCGTCAGCGCCGTGTCGAAATCGCTTGCGTAATAGCTGGCGCGCGCCTGCTCCATATAGCTGTTGAAGGCCCTGTTGTCAGAAACGCTTCTCAGCACGACGGCAAGCAGGATGATGAACACCGCCGCCAGCGCCGTGAACACGAAATACAGCGTGCGCTTTTTGTTCGCGGGCTGTCTGCGCATTGGCACAGCCGTATCTGGAGCGCGGCGGGATGTATCCTCCGCCCTGCGGACGCTCTCCGCGCGGCGCTCGTCATTCCGGCGCGCCCGGCCCTCTGCGGGGCGCGGGGATACCGGCCCTGTTCTTCCCGTTCTTCCCGTCCGGTCGATCCGGCCAGAGTATTCATGCCGGCCCGTTTCACCTGTGCGCCCGACCCTGCCCGTCCTTTCGTCCGGTAAATTTCTAGTCTCTCTCATATGTGTTTACTCCGGCTTTGCGTCGGAAGCCTCTCCCTCCGGGCTGCAAAGCTTCTTATCCGCGCCGTCCTCCGCGGCGGGTTCCGGCGTTGCAGGAAGCTGCGCCTCCTGCGTGCCCTGCGCATCCTGCGCGGCGGGCTCATCCTGCGGCGCAGCCTCGGACGCACTGGGCGTCTGCTTCTGCGGCACTATCACCACGGGATCCTTTATCTTCGGCAGCTCTACATCCTCGATATCAGCGCGCTTTTTCATCGCAAGCGCCGTCAGCAGCAGCGCCAGCATGATGCACAGCACGGATATCTCCTGCATTCCCGCGGAAAACGTGACCGGGTGCACCGTGTCGCGCAGCGCGGCGGCGTCCTCCACCGCGAGGTGGTATATCAGCGGCAGGCCGAACAGCGGCACGAGCAGCCACTTCGTGCGTATCACGCCGAAGGCCGTCGCCGTATACAGCACCGCGACAAGTATGTACAGCAGTATGCACAGCACCGTGTGCACCCAGCTTTCAAAGCTGACGGATTTTATTATGAAAAACACAACGCCCAGCACCACCGGTATGGCCGTCGTCCAGAACGCGCGGCCGCCGAACAGCAGCAGGCACAGAATGAACAGCAGATTGCATATCAGCGGCAGCGCTATCTGCGCCGCGGCGAAGAACTGATCCGTCCACAGCCCCCAGCAGCCCACCAGCCTGAACGCCGCCGACAGCGCCATGAATATCACCGCCGCGTGCACGAGCGCGCCGGTCTTATCCACATAAAATTTTGCACGGGGCTTCGCGTTGTTTTTCATAAGGCCGTCCTCCTTTATCATATCCGCGCTTTCACGCGTCCGCCCAGTCTCCGTTCACGAATATGGGCACCGTGCGGCCGTCCGCCGTCACGCCCGTGATGCACAGATCCGCCGCGCCTATCATGAAATCCTCATGTATCATGGACTCATTGACACCGAGGGCGCGCGCCTCATCCGGCGTATAGCTCCCGGCATTTTCAAGGCAGCTTGAGTACCCCTCGCCGAGAGCGAGATGGCACGACGCGTTCTCGTCAAAAAGCGTGTTGTAAAAAAGTATGCCGCTTTCCCTGATGGGGCTGTTGAACGGCACCAGCGCGCACTCGCCCAGCATGGAAGCGCCGTCGTCCATGGAAAGCATCAGATGCAGCGCGTCCTCGTTCTTCCCGGCGTGCGCCTCAACGGCGCGGCCGCCGGAAAAGCGGATATAGAAGTCCTCTATCAGCACGCCGCGGTAAGAAAGCGGCCGCGTGGCGTAGACGACGCCCTCCGCATCGCCGCGCATGGGCGTGGTGAACACCTCCTCCGAGGGGATGTTCGCGTTGAAGCTTATGTCCGTTCCGGCAAGCTCCTCCGACGCGCCCATAAAGCGCATTTTGTCGATAAGGCCGACGGTGAAGTCCGTGCCGGTGCTCTCGCTTTTATAAATAAGACGGCGCAGCGAAAGAGAGTTGAGCCAGCGGCAGCGCTCCTTAAGGCGTGCATTATGTGCGCGCCACGCGGCCATGGCGTCGCCGTCCGCGCGGGAGCAGCGCAGTATTTTCTCCCAAAGTCTTTCAACTGCGGCGGCATCGCCGAGGCCGGGGAAAACCTTGCGCGCCCAGTTCAGACCGGGCACCGCCGCGACGCACCACTGGTATTTGTTCTCCATCGCGTCTCTGTACGGCTTCGTCACCTTGAACCTCTGCCGCTGAGTCTGCGCCCATTTGTCGTGATCCACACCGGCAAGCCCATCCGGGTCGTCGGAGTCGAGATATATGTTTGCGGGAAGCGACTTCACGCGCCCGGCGAGGCGCTGCTCTTCCCACGCCTCCACCCGGCCGAGGACGTCCTGCGACTGATATTTTATGTCCAGCCGCTGTGCCGCCTCAAAGCGCCACTCAAGAAAGACCTTGGCCGCGCCCGCGAGGTAGCATTCCTCCACCAGCATTTCAACGAATTCAAGCTGCTCCGGCGCGGTGCGTATCACGACCTCCTGCCCCGGCTGCACATTCACGCCCATGCGCGCAATGAGCGCCGCGTATGAGCGAAGCTTCGCTTTGTCCATGTTTTCTCCTGTAATACGACAGATACATTTCAAAATATACTTATTTGGATTCTATATTATATCACAGCGCCCCCGGCATATCAAGGCAAGGTTTTCCCATGGGGCATATACGTGCAAAAAGGAGCCTTTCGGCTCCTTTTTGAGAGGCTGTCGAAAAACCCGAAGGGTTTTTCCGACAAAAGGCTTGCAGTCTGCTGCGCGCATAATTTGCCCGCCGGTGGCGGACAAATTCCACACTTGCAGCCTGAGAAGTATTTTCTCTCACGCACATGTCGCGAGAGAAAATGGTTAAAAAATTTTTTGCCGCCTGCGGGCGGCAAACTCTGCGAGGCTTTTTGAGAGACTGTCAAAGAATCCATGCTGCAAGGTAATGGAACAGAGCAGCGGGGGAGCTTGAGGGGGCAAGGCCCGCCTCAAATCAGATAAACCGCCGCAGAAAGGCTTGATACATCAAGGCTTTCGGGCGAAGCAGTATTTTGAATGCTTTCAAAATACTCGGCGGATAAGCGCGGTCAAAAAAGTCTCGCAAGACTTTTTTGACAAGCTGGCACAAAAAGGAGCCTTTCGGCTCCTTTTTGAGTAGGTTTACTTTCTGTTCGGCACCTCTATGGAGAGGTCGCTGACGGCGAAGCAGGCGCAGGGATGGATATAGCCCAGCACCCTGTCCGCCTGGCGGCGGCCGTCGGTCTCGGCGGGGATGAACACCTCGCCGGAGACAAGGCGGCTCCTGCACCAGCCGCAGAGGCCCCCGCGGCAGCGGTTGGGTCCGGCGATACCGGCGCGCTCAAAGGCGACGAGGATATTCTCGTTCGCCGCGCAGGGAATGTCGTACTCCTTGTTGCACATCTTGATGTGCACGTTGAACACCTTGTCCTTCGCTTCCATGGGATAGCCGGAGTACTCCCACGGGCGGCAGATGTTGTCGTAAAGCTCCTTGCGGTAGTGCCTGTGGTCAAGGCCGAGCTTTGCGGCCTCGCCGTCGAGGAAGTCATACATGCCCTTCGGCCCCGCGGCAAAGAGGCTGAATTCACCGCCGCCGGAGTATTTTTCAATAAGCTCCTTGGTGATGAAGCCGTGCTCGCAGCCCTCGGCCTCCTCCTCGCTCAGCACGTTCACGAGCCTGACCTTGTCCGTGCGCTTCATTATGGCGTCGAACTCTTCTGCAAAGAGGATGTCGGCCTTGGTGCGGCTGCCGTAAAGCACGGTCATTTCAAAGTCCTCGTCGCCGTCGGCAATGGCGTTTGCCATGGCGAATATGGGCGTGATGCCGCTGCCCCCGGCCACGGCGACGACCTTTTTCGCGTCGCGCAGGCCCTCATAGTAGAACGTTCCCTCCGGGCCGGAGGTCTCCACCGTGTCGCCCACCTTCCAGTTGTCGTGGATATAGCCGCTGAGGAAGCCGTCCGGCTCGACGCGCTTGACGGTGACGCTGCATTTCCCCTCCAGCGTCAGCGCCGGGCCGCAGGAAAGCGTCACGGGGCGGGCGATGAGCTTGCCGTCTATCTCCTGCCGGATGACGACGAACTGCCCGGCGCGGAAGAAAGCGGGCTTGCCGCCGTCCTTTCTTTTCAGCACGTAGGTCTTGACGTTTCCGCCGCCGCGCTCTATCACCTCGTCGATCACGAAGGTCTGGCTTTCGGGGTGGCGCTCGGCCGCCTTGAGGTTGGAAGCGTACTCCTCGACCAGCGGCTTCGCCTCGGTCTGGAGTATTCTCTTTTCGCGCTTGTTTTTCTTGCCCTTGAAGTAGAGCATGTCCAGAAGTCCTATCGCGCTTATTTTCACCTTTGCCATATCACTTGCCCTCCGCTTCATTCATTTCTTCCAGGATGAGCTTCGCCATATCGTCGCCGTTGAGATAGGTCTGGTTGTATCCGTCGCCGCGCGCGCCGGATGCGCCGCAGGTCTTGAAACCCTTTATGGGCTGGTCGCGGCGGATGCTCATAAGGCGGGAGACCATGGTGTCCCACTCGTTGCACTCATAGCCGTACACCGTGCCCTGCGGCGTGCCGAGGAAGCGGCAGAACGTCCACGGGGACGCCATTTCGATCTCCTCTATGCAGTCGTGTATGATGATGCCGGTGTCGTTTTCAAAATTCTCCATGACCTTTCTGAAGAGCTCCTGCTTCTTGGCGACATACTCGCGCTGGGAGAAGCCGCCCCAGACGTCCTCGGTATAGGTGATGGTGAAGGTCATGACCGTCGTTCCCTTGGGGGAAGCGTCGGGATTGACGACGTTGTATATGACGACGACGCTGTGCGTGTTGAGGTCATAGCTCTTTGAATACTCGTAATTCTTCTTCGTGTCGAAGCTGCCGGGCATGAAGATGGTGTAATCCTTTATGCCAAGCTCCTCCACGCTCTTGTTCAGCGCGACGTAGGCATTGAAGAAGCGCACGCCGTGGCTTTCGGCGTTGGCGCGCTTTATCTCGCGCTCGGGCACGGGGATGCGTTTGTCGAGAAGCTTCGTATACGCGTCCTGCGGGTTCATGTTTGCGATGACGTAGTGCGTCTCCACGAAGCCGACGTCCGTCTCCACGCCGGTGATATTGCCCTTATCGTCAGACACGACCTTGTTGGCCTTGACGTTCAGCCAGACCTCCGCGCCCAGCTCGCGCAGACGCTCTATCCCGGCCATGGTCATGCCGTGGGCGTTATATTCGCATATCGCGGGCTTGTACTTGACGTACATGAGGAACATCCACGCCATATGTATGAAGCTCAGGCGCTCATAGTCCATGCCGATATACGTCCAGTAGACGTTGAGTATGTCGATGGCGTCCTCGGGCATGCCTATCTTGCGCAGCACCTTGTTGAAGGGGTACTCCGCCACGCGCAGGAAGTTGGGGTACTTCTTCATGAACAGCGACTCGTCGATGAGGGTATAGCCGTCCTTGTCCACGCCGTCGAAGATGTGGCCGTTGAAGTACATGTACGCCTCGTTGCACTCTTCGGCAAGCTCGAAGAATATCTCCATGGGGCGGCGGCTGCCGGGCACGGTCTCCTCCATCTTGTCGATGACGTTCTGCTTGCCGACGGGCAGGGTCAGGTCGAAGTGCTTCCCGCTGCGCGTGGTGCCGATGCAGCGGTACAGCTCCGGCACGAGCAGCCAGTTGATGTTGAGCTTGTAGTCCTCCATCATGAGCTTGCCCGTCATGGCCCATTCCTCCGGAGAGCCGATGGAGCAGAACTCGTGCAGGGAGGCGTCAAACTCGAAGCGGCCCCTCACAAAGCTCGTCGAGCAGCCGCCGGGCAGGTTGTGCTTTTCCAGCAGCAGCACCTTCTTGCCGGCGTTGGCGAGGCTCAGCGCGGCGGAAAGTCCGCCTGTGCCCGCGCCGATAACAACAGCGTCAAATTTACTCATTTTTTCACTCCTTGATGATATTTATATGAATTTTACTCTCTCAGTCCTCAGGCACGGCGAAGTCCAGCGCCTTTTCGGCGATCTCCACCGTGAAATGCTCGGAATAAATTATCTCCCCGTCGAGTGAATAGGCAAAGCCCGGCGCGGCCGTCACCTCGACCTTCTTCGCCTGCCGGTATATGACGATGTCCTTCATATCCTCGCGGTCAAGGTGCTCGCCATTTGTATAGGGCTTGAGTATCTTTACAAAGCGCAGGCGCGATATCGGGCGGATGAGGCAGACGTCTATAAGCCCGTCGTCGCTCTTCGAGCGCGGCGCGCAGCAGAACGAGCCGCCCACGTACTGCCCGTTTGACAGCGTGCACAGCAGCGCGCGCCCGTCGGGATTGAGCACCTCTCCGTCGGCCGTGACGGTGCAGCGGTTGTTCATGCTTTTTATAAGCGCCGTGACGACGCCCTTTGTATACGCGTCCTTGCTGCCGTGGCCGGTCTTTTCGCGCTCCTTATTGATGGTGATGGCGACCGTCGTGTCGAAGCCGAAGTTGACGACGTTGTTGCTGTAGCGCTCGCCCACCTTGAGAAGATCCAGCTTGCGCACGGGCGCGGAGATAAGCTTTCCCACGTCCATAAACTTCTCCGCCCCGCCGAAGGCCTTCACGAAGTCGTTGCCGCTGCCGCAGGGGTAGCAGCTCACGCTGACGTTCTCCTGCCCGACAGCGCCGTTGAACACCTCGTTTATGGTGCCGTCGCCGCCGCAGGCGATAAAGCGCACGGCCTCGCCGGGGTGCTGCGCGCACCATGCGCGCACATACGCCGTCGCGTCGCCGACGGCCTTCGTCGTGTACAGCACGCACGCATCGCCCATGCCGAGCTGCTCCACCGCGCGGCGCAGCCGCTCCTCGTTCCCTGCCGCGCCCGCGCGGGGATTGATGATGAACACATATTTCATTGCCGCTCTCTCCTTAATATTATTTTTCTATATTTCATCATGCCCGTCATGCGGCAAGCATGATCATTCCCTGCGCGATAAGCAGCTCTCCCGCGAGATACGTCAGCATGACGGTGAAGTGCCCCTTGAAAACGACGGGCTTCTTCTCATAGTACCGCACGAGAAACAGACTGCAATCGGAAATAAAGAACAGCAGCGCGCCGATATAGGCCACGACGGCCCCCGGCATACGCGAGGTCATCATCTGCAAAAACGCAAAGACGTTCATGGTGCTGTTCGCAAGAAGATAGACATACATCACGCCGCGCATTTTCTTCGGCGCATACGGCCACAGCATGGAGATTATCTTTGCCGACACGCCGTAATACACCACGGCCAGAAGTATCACCGGCAGCCACGGCACGTTTGCAAAGCTGATATTTTCCGTATACACGGCGATGAAAAGGAAGTGGCTCAGCATGAAGCTTATGCCGCCCGCGGCGAACCACCCGTGCCCGCGCGGGATGAGCAGCACGTCGCCCAGCCAGCTCGTCAGCAGCGCCAGCAGCAGCACGACGGACAGCTTGTCGCTTGACAGCGCATAATACCCCGCCAGCAGCACCAGCAGGAAGGGCTTCGTCCACGCGCGGCCCTTTCTGTCGTCTATCCAGCTGAAATAAAGATGCGCGGCACTCAAAACCGCATACGCCGCAAGAAAAACGTACCTCATTCGCAATTCTCCCTTCGCCCGCCGGCCTTATAGTACATCACGAGCCCCTCAACGGTCTCGGAAAATATCTCACGTATGCTCTGCTCGGTAAAGTCCGTCTCCCCGGCGGCGATGAGACAGGCGATGCCGTGCGCGTGCAGTATCATCTGGTTATAGAGCTTCAGCGCGCGGCCCTCGTCCAGCGCGAACTCCCTGCATATTATCGGGATTATCTTGTCCGTCAGCTCCCCGAAGTTCATGGAGAGGTCCAGCGGCGTGAATATCCGCGTGCCGCGGCTGACGGGCATGAACAGAAGCTGGTACAGCCGCGGCTCATCGCGCGAAAACTGTATCCACCGCAGCCCTATCTGCATAAAGGAGAGCTTTTTATACGGCGACTGCATATATTCAATGAATATGCCGTTGGCCGCCTTTATAGTCTCGGCCATGACGCCGTCCATGTTCTCAAAGGCCGTGAATATGGGCTTGACGGAGCAGCTCAGCTCCTTCCCGATATTCCGCGCCGTCACGGCGGCAAAGCCGTCGCGCCGGGTGATGCGTATGGCGGCGTCTATTATCTTTTCTGCGGAAAACTGCGTTTTCGGCGGCATTGCGTATACTCCCCCGCGGCTGGTTTTTATAATCAGGTAACATGTGTTTCCTATCAAGTGCATTTTACCATATTCCTTCCACATTGTCAATCAAATATCAGGGATTTTTGCGCGGCTTTAAGCGTGATTTAAGGCTGCGCTGATACCATAACGCGCAAAGGGCGGCGTCAGCGGCCTTAAAGCAGCATTTGGAGGGTCAAAATGGAACAGAACCGGCGTAAAACCAAGCTGAGCCGCGCGCGTCGAGGCGGCGCTGAACAGAGTGCAGCTTGGCAAGCGTGCCAACCACTTCCCCACCGAGCTGTCCGGCGGACAGCAGCAGCGCGTGGCCATCGCCCGCGCCATAGTCACGCGCCCCTCGCTCATCCTCGCCGACGAGCCGACGGGAAACCTCGACTCAAAAACGACGGCGGAGATCATGGATATCTTCCACGAGCTGCACCGGCAGGGCAACACCATCGTGCTCATTACGCACGATGATTCCGTCGCAGCGCAGGCGGAACGCCGCGTGCACATCCTCGACGGCAAATTAACGAAGGTGAAGGAATGATAGATTCCGTTTCCCAGGCGCGCTCTTCCAAGCGCGCCTGCATACTATATACCGGGGGCAATTTTTTATAAGGAACCGATTATATGTACACGGATCAATTTCTCAACAGATTCATTCTGCCCGCGGATCTCGGCGCGGCGCTGCGCACAAACCGCGCGCTGTGCTTCCCGGAAACGCTGGATGAGCTTACGGAGCTGTGCTACGGCCCGGCGCACGCCGACAGCTTTGACGTGAGCTATGACATAGAGGGCATGGGCCGCGTGAAGGAGGCGGAGGTGCACCGCTGCAAAAACGGCGTGGCCGTGAATTTCACGGAGGACTATATGCGCCGGCGCGACGGCGGCTGTATGCGCATCGGCGACGACCTGCCCAGCGACAAGCCGCGCTTCAAGGACAGCTTCGGCTATGACTTCTCCGTGCTGCGCGCGCAGACGATGGCATGGCTTGCCGCGCAGCCGCTCATCGTGCTTCCGTTCTCCGCCGGGGGCTGCTTCTGCGACATCCCCGCCGTGATGCTGTGCCCGCTGAACGCGGCCTTCTTCGCGCTGTCGCTTGCGAACATGCAGGGCTTCACGGGCATCGCCGGCGTGCCGGACGGCTATACGCCGCGCGGCATCATTTACGTCGCCCCGCCGTTCAGGCACACGCACTTCTCCGGGCGGCAGATCGTCGTGCACTGCCGGGGCGAGGCCGTGCATGAGGTGTTCGCCTATAACCTCTACCCCGGCCCGTCGGCGAAAAAGGGCGTTTTCTCCATGCTGCTGGACATCGGGGCGCGCGAGGGCTGGGTGTGCTGTCACGCGTCGGCGGCACTGGTCGAATCCCCGTATGAAAACCGCGTCGTATTCATGCACGAGGGCGCGTCCGGCGGCGGAAAAAGCGAGATGCTGGAGCCGCCCAAGTGCGACGAGACCGGGCATGTGCCGCTGGCAAGGCACATCATCACCGGCGAGGAGGTGCACATAAAGCTTCAGGAAAGCTGCAAGATATATCCCATTGCCGACGATATGGCGCCCGCGCCGAAAAGCGTGCAGCGCGCCGGGGGGCGGCTGTGCATCGCGGACGGAGAGGCCGGGTGGTTCCTGCGCATGGACGGGGAGACGCACTACGGCAGCAACCGAACCTATGAGCGCATAAGCATACATCCGCCGCGGCCGCTGGAGTTTTTCAACATGGACGGCGTGCCGGGGGCGACCTGCCTCATCTGGGAGCACACGCCCGACTCCGACGGCCGCCCGTGTCCGAATCCGCGCGTGATAATTCCCCGGGAAATGCTGGGCAGTCTGCCCGGCGGCACAGCGTATGAGGTGGGCGTGCGCTCCTTCGGCGTGCGTATGCCGCCGTCCACCGCCGCCGCACCGGATTACGGCGTTATGGGCATGGTGCAGCTCGTTCCGGTCTCGCTTGCGTGGCTGTGGCGGCTGGTGTCGCCGCGCGGGTTCAAAAATCCGTCCATTTCGGGTGACGGCGCGGCGCTGTGCGCGGAGGGTGTCGGCTCATACTGGCCGTTCGACACGGGCCTTCGCGTCACGCAGGCCAATCTGCTGCTGCGCCAGCTTCTCGACACGCCCGAGACGCTGAACCTCCTCATCCCAAACCAGCACATCGGCGCGTACTTTGTCGGCTTTGCCGGGCAATGGGTGGCGCGCGAATATCTGGCGCGGCGCGGCGGGCGGCTGAGCATGGAAAAGCTCGTTTGCGCGCGCTGCCCGCTCTTCGGCCTTTCCATGGATGAAATGAAGCTTGAAGGGCAGTACATCCGCAAAAGCCTTCTCCGGCCGGAGCTTCAATCCTGCCTCGGCGAGGCTGGCTATGACGCGGGCGCAAAGCTCCTCACGGACTTTTTCCGGCGGGAGCTTGCCGCCTATCTCGTGCCCGGGCTGGATACGCTTGGCCGGGAGATAATAGAGACCTTCCTGCGCGGCGGCACGGCGGAGGATTATCTGCGCCTGACGCCGCTGACGTAAGGCACACATGAAAAACCGGACTGCCGCGCATCTGCGGCAGTCCGGTAAGGTTATATACATATGCAATTATTTCAGCACCACGTCTATCGCAACGGGGTTGTGGTCGGAATTTTCAAAGCCGAGGTCGATGCACTCGACGTTTTTCAGTTCGACATTCGGTGAGAGGATGAAGCCGTCTATCACGTAATACTGGGTGTTCTCCGTATCCGTGGGGTCATACGGCTGGTTGAGCAGGCGGCAGGACGGCGTGCCGAGGTCGTAGGCAAAGCGCCACCCATCGGGAAGCATATCCTCGTCGAGTATGCCTGGCTCCCACAGGTCGGTGTGCGTGTTTGGATAGGCCTCCAGCCCGCCGGGGAATATCTGGTTGAAGTCGCCCCCGGCAATGACGTAGTTGCCCTTGGAATACTCAAACTCTATAAATTCACGAAGCTGATTCGTCTGGGCGATCTTCCCCTCGCCGTCGTCATACGCCTCCAGATGCAGATTGACCAGCACGAGCTTCTTTGTGCTGTCCTGTATCGGCAGGTAGGACACCAGCAGGCAGCGCTTGAGGTTTGCCGCGCTGACGGGCCACGAGAACGGGCACGGAAGGGAGATGCGCTCCGCCTTGTCGATATAAAAATCCGTCGTCGTGAAAAGGCCGCTGTTGACCCGGCCTATCGGCGGGATGGGAATGGGCACGTATACGCAGGAATAGTTCAGCGCGTACACGCTTTCCCCCGCGGTGAGGTAATCCGTCTCGTTTATCGAGTATGTACGGGAGGAATTGCTGTCAACCTCCTGGAGCATGATAAGGTCAGGGTCCTTGTCGCGCAGGAACTTCTTTATCCCCAGCATGTATTTCAGCACGGTGTCCTGATTGGCAGACTTTGTGTCATGGCCGCCGTCCATAAAGAAATCAGAACCCTCGCCTAGGCCGCAGTAGCCGATATTCCATGTCAGCACGGACAGCTCCTGTCCGCCGCGGATATAGGCCGTATCGCCGTCGGCCTCGACCTCGACCTCCTCATTGGCGAGGGGAACGTATTCATTCGCAACTATCCACACGAACGTAAACACGAGCAGCGCGGCCAGAACTATGAGCACGCTGCGCGCTATCTTCCAGAACTTTTTCATCTGCCATTACTCCTTTACTGCTGGTAGAAATTTTAACACTTATTACCCGTCTTGCCAAGGGGATAAAGCTGTACTATAATGTAAAAGATTAATGAATAAATCTAAGAACGGAATTAAACGGAGGATAAAAATGAGCTTTGATATCATAAGGCAGCAGGACAGGCAGGTATACGACTCCATGATGCGCGAGCTTGAGCGTCAGCGCGACCATATCGAGCTTATCGCCTCTGAAAATTTCGTCAGTCCCGCCGTCATGCAGGCCATGGGCAGTCATCTCACCAACAAATACGCCGAGGGTTATCCCGCTGCGCGCTACTACGGCGGCTGCCAGTACGTGGACGAGATAGAGCGCCTCGCCATCGACAGGGCCAAGCAGCTTTTCGGCGCGGAGCATGCCAACGTCCAGCCGCACTCCGGCTCGCAGGCGAACGTGGCGGTGTACCTTGCGCTTTTGAAGCCGGGCGACACCATCCTCGGCATGGATCTTTCGCACGGCGGCCACCTGACGCACGGGTCGAAGGCCTCCATCTCCGGCAAGTATTTCAACGCCTGCTTCTACGGCGTTGATAAAGAGACGGAGCGTATAGACTATGACGCCGTTCAGCGCCGTGCGGAGGAATGCCGGCCGAAGCTCATCATCGCCGGTGCAAGCGCTTATTCGCGCGTTATAGACTTCGCCCGTATGCGCCAGATCGCCGATTCCGTGGGCGCGTATCTGATGGTGGACATGGCGCACATCGCCGGCCTTGTCGCCGCGGGTGAGCACCCCAGCCCCGTTCCCTACGCCCACGTCGTCACCACCACCACGCACAAAACGCTGCGCGGCCCGCGCGGCGCGCTCATTCTCTGCAAGGAGGAGCTTAAAAAGAAGATAGACAGCGCCGTGTTCCCCGGCACGCAGGGCGGCCCGCTGATGCACATCATCGCCGCGAAGGCCATATGCTTCGGCGAGGCGCTGCGGCCGGAGTTCAGGGAATACCAGCATCAGGTCGTCCTCAACGCCGCGGCGCTCGCGGACGAGCTTGGCGCGCAGGGGCTGCGCCTCGTCTCCGGCGGCACGGACAATCATCTGCTGAATGTGGACGTGATGAGCATGGGCAAGACCGGCGCGGAGGTGCAGGAGCTTCTCGACATGGCCAACATCACCGCGAACAAGAACGCCATCCCCTTTGACACTCTGCCCGTGCGGCAGACCTCCGGAATGCGCTTCGGCACGCCCGCCGTGACCACGCGCGGCATGAAGGAGGCCGAGATGCGCGAGATAGGCGGCATGATAGTGCAGCTTCTGCGCGGCGGAAGCGAGGCCACGGATGAAGTGCGCCGCCACACGATAGAGCTGTGCCGCCGCTTCCCGCTCTACCCCGAGCTGTGATCTGAACTCCACAAACCTTAAAGGCAGATGCGTTTGCATCTGCCTTTAGTGAGACTGTCGAAAAAGTGGCCTTGCCACTTTTTCGAGAAAGCTTCGCTGCGTTCT
>URPU01000046.1 GCA_900549865.1 uncultured Eubacteriales bacterium | reverse complement strand
GCGGTGACGTAGCCCGCCGCGCGCCACGCGTTGACGATGCGGGTCTTGTGCTCGGGCTGCACACGCGCGTACACGCTTATGTTTTTGAAAACCTCGCTGAACTCCTCGTCGCTGAGCTGGCTAAGCTGCGCGCCGGTCACGGCGTAGGCCCCGTCCGTCAGTATGCCCAGCTCGCGCGCGATGGCCGCGGCCGTGTCTATGTGATCCCCGGTTATCATGATGGGGCGGATGCCGGCCTCGCGGCATTCCTTTATCGCCGCGGCGACCTCGGGACGCACGGGGTCTATCATGCCGCACAGGCCGGTGAAGCACAGCTCCCGCTCGAGAAATTCCGGCTCGTCGCTCACGGGCTTTGCATCCCAGCGCCGCTCCGCGCAGGCCAGAACTCTCAGCGCCCGCGCCGCCATGGCCTTGTTTGCCTGCTCCACGCGCTCGCGGTAGGCCGCGGTCATGGGCAGCACGCGCCCGTTTTCAACATAGCTCGTGCATTTTGAAAGCAGCACGTCGGGCGCGCCCTTCGTGTACTGGATGCAGCCGTCCTCCGTGAGGTGCACGGTGCTCATCAGCTTGCGCGCCGAGTCGAACGGCGCTTCGCAGCAGCGTATGTACCGCGCCTTGAGCGTGTTCTTGTCAAGGCCGAGCTTCCACGCCCATGCAACCAGCGCGGCCTCGGTCGGCTCACCGGTCACGTCGCCCGCGGCGTTCACCTCCGCGTCGGAGCACAGCGCCATCGCCGCGGCAAGCTTTTTCTCATCGTCGCCGAAGTGATCGACGACGGTCATCTTGTTCTGCGTCAGCGTGCCCGTCTTATCCGAGCATATCACCTGCGCACAGCCGAGCGTCTCCACAGCCGTGAGGCGGCGGATTATGGCGTTTCGCTTTGACATGTTCGTCACGCCGATGGACAGCACCACTGTCACGACGGCGGCCAGCCCCTCCGGTATCGCCGCCACGGCGAGAGACACCGCGATCATGAAGGAGTTGAGCACGACCTCAAAATCCATCCTGCCGCTGCGCATGAGCTGCACGGCGAACACCAGCGCGCACACGCCCAGCACCAGCCACGTCAGTATTTTTGAAAGCTGGCTGAGCTTTATTTGCAGCGGCGTCTGTCCGTCCTCCGCGCGGCTGAGCGCGTCGGCGATCTTGCCCATCTCCGTGTCCATGCCCGTGGCCGTGATGACGGCGCTGCCGCGGCCATAGGCGACGGTGCTGCCCATATAGACCATGTTGCGCCTGTCGCCGAGGGGGATATCCTTCGCCTCGCCCAGCTCCAGAAGCTGTATGAACTTGCTGACCGGGACGGATTCGCCCGTCAGCGCGGCCTCCTCTATTTTCAGGCTTGCGCTTTGAATGAGGCGGCCGTCGGCCGGAACGGCGTCGCCCGCTTCAAGCAGCACTATGTCGCCAACGACCAGCTCCTCACTCGGCACAGTGACGAGCTTTCCGCCGCGCAGCACGCGCGAGGACGCCGCGCTCATCTCCTGCAATGCCTCTATCGCCTTTTCGGCCTTGCTCTCCTGATATACGCCGAGGATCGCGTTGATAAGGACGACGGCCAGAATTATCACGACGTCGGCAAAGCTTTCGCCCTCCACCACGGCCAGCACGCCGCTTATGGCCGCCGCGATGAGAAGTATGATTATCATGGGGTCCGCCATCTGCTCAAAAAAGCGCAGGATGAGCGGCTTTCCCGGCGGCGCGCTCAGCCGGTTCCTGCCGTTTTCGTCAAGGCGGCGCTGCGCCTCCTGCGCGCTGAGTCCGTCGGCGCTGCTGTGCACATCCCGCAGCACGGTTTCTTTCTTCTCCAGATAATATTTCATGGATACTCTCCCTTCACGTATAAGGCAGCGGCTATTCCCACGCATTCTAGCACAGCCATAAAGCAAAAACGAGACTTTTACAGCGAAAATCGCTGTAAAAGTCTCGCTAAATACTGACATACAGTGCACCCGGCGGCCCGAGTCCGCCAAGCGGACCGTGATGACGAACTGCCGGCGCGCCCGCTGGACGCGGCGCGATAGCTACTCCCTTATTACACAGTCTAAGATACCATAGCACGGGCCGTGAAGTCAAGCGGCGCGCAGCATAATTAACGCCCGCTTAACAGACGCCCCCGCTTATATGTTGAAGCGGAAATTCGTCACGTCGCCGTCCTGCATGACGTAGTCCTTGCCCTCAAGGCGGAAAAGGCCCTTTTCCTTTGCCGCGGCCATGCTGCCGCTTGCCTTGAGGTCGTCAAAGGCGACTATCTCCGCGCGGATGAAGCCGCGCTCTATATCCGTGTGTATCTTGCCCGCGGCCTTGGGCGCCTTCGTGCCGCGCACTATCGTCCACGCGTGCACGTCGTCCTCTCCGGCGGTGAGGAAGGAGATGTAGCCCAGCAGGTCATAGGACGTCCTTATAAGGCGGCTGAGTCCGGTCTCCGTCAAGCCGAGATCCTCCATGAACATCTTCGCCTCGTCCGCGTCCATTTCGGCTATGTCCTCTTCAAACTTCGCCGCGACGGGCAGGACCGCCGCGCCCTGCTCACCCGCAAGCGCGCTGAGCGCCTTGAAGTTTGCGTTGTTTTCGTAATCGGCCATGCCGTCCTCGTCGAGGTTTGCCGCGTATATCACGGGCTTGACGGTCATAAGGCCGCCGTCCGTGAGTATGTCCGCATCCTCTTCCGTAAAGTCGAAGGAGCGCGCGCTCTTGCCGTCGGTCAGATGCTCTATCAGCGCCTGACACATTTCGCACTCGCGCTTGTACTTCTTGTCGCCGCTTTTTGCGTTCTTCTTCGCGCGCTCAAGGCGGCGCTCGACTATCTCCATATCGGCAAGGATCATTTCAAGGTCGAAGGCCTCCGCGTCGCGGCGTGCGTCCGCCTTTTCAAGGAATATATCGTCGTTGTCGAAGCAGCGCACGACATGCACCAGCGCGTCCGTCTGGCGGATGGCCTGAAAGACCTCGTTGCCCTTGCCGCCGCGGCTGACGCCCGCAACGTCCACGAATTCTATCGTCGCGGGGCTGTACTTCTTCGGGTGGTAATACTCCGCCAGCCAGTCAAGGCGCTCATCGGGCACCTTCGCGTTGCCGATGTTCGGCTTCGCCCCGGCGTTCGCGTAAGCGCTAGTTTCCGCCTTGGAGCCGGTCAGCGCGTTGAAAAGCGTCGTCTTGCCGACGTTCGGAAGTCCAACGATACCTAATTTCATTATATATGCATCTCCTTAAAGCTCTCTCATTTGTAAAGCATGTTGATTATACCAGATACCCGCGCTTCTCTCAAGCCGTTTTTTGAAATATATCGGTCTGCCGCTGTGCATCGCGCGATTTGTTCTCGTTTTTCTTTACCCCTCGAATTTCCGCACAATGTTGACTTTGGTCAACTTTTCAAATAGAATATACGCAGACACAGAACTTATTCCGGGTGGTTGGAGTTCGGACGGGAGGATATAATGAAAAACGCGGAACAGAGGATCGCAGCAAGGCAATTCGCGGCGGATTGGCAGGGACGCGGAGACGAAAAGCAAGAGACTCAGTCCTTCTGGCTTTCTCTTCTGCAAAAGGTCTACGGCGTGAGCGAACCCGAAAAGTATATCAGCTTTGAACGCCGTGTCGAGGTCGATGACGTAAAGACAGGAAAAAGCACCACGAAGTTTATCGACGGCTACATTGCACAAACACGAGTGTTGATCGAGCAAAAGGGGCAGGATATAGATCTGCATAAGGGCTACAAGCAGTCGGACGGCTCCATTCTGTCGCCATATCAGCAGGCGCGCCGGTATGGCGGCTATCTGCCGCAGTCCGAGCAGCCACGTTGGATCGTTGTCTGTAATTTCCGTGAATTCCATATTCACGATATGAACCGCCCCAATGACGAGCCGGAGGTCGTCAGGCTGTCCGATTTGGAGGCAGAATATCACAGGCTGCAATTTGTCATAGATACGACGAGTGAGCACATCAAGAAAGAAATGGAGGTCTCATTAAAGGCCGGTGAACTCGTCGGCACTTTATATGACGCGCTGCTCGCCCAGTATCAAAGCCCGGACGACCCGGAAACGCTTAAAAGCCTGAACGCGCTGTGCGTCCGACTTGTATTCTGTCTTTACGCCGAGGATGCCGGGATCTTTGGCCGGCATCTTATGTTCCATGACTACCTGCAAGCGCACGAGCGCGACGCCCGCCGCGCACTGATCGATCTGTTCCGTGTGCTGGATCAGAAGCCGGAAGCGCGCGACCCCTACATGGATGATGATCTCGCGGAATTCCCATATGTCAACGGCGGCCTGTTTTCTGATGAAAACGTCATTATCCCGCGCCTGAGCACGGAAATAGTCGCGCTTATCCTGCGCAGAGCAAGCGAGGATTTTGACTGGTCTGCCATCAGCCCAACGATTTTCGGCGCTGTATTTGAAAGCACACTGAATCCAGAAACACGCCGCGCGGGCGGAATGCACTATACCAGTATCGAAAATATCCACAAGGTCATTGACCCGCTGTTTCTGGACGAATTGAAATCAGAACTGGATGCGATAAAAAAGCTGCCGGTGGAGCGCACCTGCAAAGCAAATTTGGAGGCCTTCCAGCGGAAGCTGGCCGGGCTGACCTTTCTTGACCCCGCCTGTGGGTCGGGAAATTTTCTGACAGAGACCTATCTTTCTCTGCGCCGTTTGGAAAATGAAGTGATTTCCCTGCTGCATAAGGGGCAGATCGTAATGGACTTGGGAAATCCCATTCAAGTCTCCATTGGGCAGTTTTACGGCATTGAGATAAATGACTTTGCCGTGACCGTTGCAAAAACGGCGCTGTGGATAGCGGAGAGCCAGATGATGAAGGAGACAGAGGACGTCGTCCATATGAGTCTCGACTTTCTGCCGCTGAAATCATACGCAAACATCGTTGAAGGCAACGCCCTGCACCTTGATTGGGAAAGCGTTGTTCCGAAAGCGAGGCTTAACTACATCATGGGCAACCCGCCGTTCGTCGGCGCGCGGCTTATGGATCCTTCGCAGAAGGATGATGTGAATCTGATTTTCGACGGATGGAAAAACGCCGGAAATTTGGACTATGTCTGCTGTTGGTATAAAAAGGCTGCCGATCTGATAGCAGGAACCGACATCCGCAGCGCGCTTGTTTCCACCAATTCCGTCTCTCAGGGAGAGAGCGTGGCCAACCTCTGGAAGCCGCTTTTTGGATCCGGCGTTCACATTGATTTTGCTTATCGTACATTCCGTTGGGATAGCGAGGCCAAGACCAAGGCGCATGTACATTGCGTGATAATCGGTTTCAGTACAGCGCCGAACCCCGGTGAAAAGCTCTTGTTCTCCGGCGATCATACGCAGACAGTCCGCAATATCAACGGTTATCTGCTGGATGCAGATGACATATTTGTCGAAAGCAGAAATAAACCGCTGTGCGATGTACCTGAAATCGGAATTGGGAACATGCCGCTTGACGGAGGTAATTATCTATTTAGTGCCGAGGAGAAAGACGCCTTTGTTGACAAAGAACCATTGTCCCAAAAATGGTTCAGACCTTGGATCGGTTCTCACGAATTTATCAATCGCTATTTTAGATATTGCTTGTATTTGAAAGATTGCCCTCCAAATGAATTGAGGCATCTTACTCTGTGCATGGAGCGTGTCAATGCAGTACGGGATTTTCGTTTGGCAAGTTCGCGGGCAAGCACGAAAAAATTAGCTGATTTTCCGTTGTCATTTGCTACAGTTAATATTCCCACCAGCGATTACGTCGTTATTCCCAAGGTATCATCAGAGCGCAGACGCTATGTGCCGATGGGTCTTCTTTCTCCCGATATTCTCAGCAGCGACCTTGTGTTCATCATTCCAAATGCAACGCTGTATCATTTCGGCATTCTGACCTCTAACGTTCATATGGCATGGATGCGGGCAGTTTGCGGACGTCTGAAAAGCGATTATCGTTACTCCAAGGACGTTGTTTACAATAACTTCCCATGGCCGGCGCCCACCGAAGCGCAAAAGGCAAAAATTGAGCAGACTGCGCAGGCCATTCTGGATGCCCGCGCACTGTACCCCGATTGCAGTCTCGCCGATCTTTACGATGAAGCCGCCATGCCTCCGGAGCTGCGTAAGGCTCACCAGCAGAATGACCGGGCTGTCATGTCGGCATATGGTTTCTCTGTAAAGGATATGACTGAGAGCACCTGCGTCGCGGCATTGATGAAAATGTATCAGCATCTGACGGCAGAAAATGGCTGAAAAGTTCCGTACATTGCTTTTGAGAGGCCAATTATCCTACCATATGTTCAATCACTGTGATCGCACACACATGCCCATCACCGCGGCTGCGCGCGAGGGCAACAAAGAGCTTTAATTCTCCACTAAACACGCGGCCCCGGAACGGCAAATGCCGTTCCGGGGCTGTTTGTTCGCTTTGCTGTCGTGCGGTTTTATTCGCCCTTGGTTTCGTCCTTCGCCGCATCGGAGGCGTCCGGCGTGTCCGCGCCGTCAACGGGCGTGTCGGTGATGCCGTCGGAGGCGTTCTGCCTGGCTTCGGGCTGCTCCTCGTCGCCGCTGGTCATGGATATGTGGCGGGCGGGGCGCTCTATGGTGTCGTCATTTCTCGCCTCGCGTATCTTCTTGGCGGAAATAGGCATAAATTCGCCGTGCTCGAAGTAGTAATTGAACTCCTCGGCCTCCATCGTCTCATGCTCAAGCAGATACTCGGCGATGTCGCGCAGCTGGTCGGCGTGCTCGGTGAGTATCCACTGGCACATCTCGGACGCGCGGTCGAATATCTTCTTGACCTCCTCGTCGATGATGGCGGCGGTCTCCTCGGAATAGCTCTTCGTCTGGCCGAAGTCGCGGCCGATGAAGATGCTGTGGCCGGAGTTGTCGTAGGAAATGGGGCCGAGCTTGTCGCTCATGCCGTATTTCATGACCATGTCGCGCGCGATGGAGCTGGCCTGCTGGATATCGCCGGATGCGCCGGTGGAGATATCGTCAAGGAAGAGCTTTTCGGCCATTCTGCCGCCGAGGGCCATGACGATGCTTTCAAACATCTCTTCGCGCGACTTGAAGTTTTCAAGATCCTCCTGCGGGCGGAACAGCGTGAAGCCGCCGGCCGCGCCGCGCGGGATGATGGTGATATAGTGCACGGGATCGACCTGCGTGAGGAACTTGCCTGCAACGGCGTGGCCGGACTCGTGATAGGCCGTGAGACGGCGCGCCTTGTCGCTCATCTTGCGGCTCTTCTTCTCGGGGCCCATCTGCACCTTGAGAACGGCCTCGTCCACATCCTCCATGGTGATGAAGCGGTGCTTACGGCGCACGGCCAGCAGCGCGGCCTCATTCATGAGGTTTTCCAGATCCGCGCCGGCAAAGCCGGGCGTGCCCTTGGCGATGGAGTTGAGATCCACATCGTCGGCAAGCTGCTTGTCGCGCGCGTGTATTTTCAGTATGGCCTCGCGCCCGCGTATATCGGGCAGGCCGACATAGACCTGCCGGTCGAAGCGGCCGGGGCGCAGTAGGGCGTTGTCGAGGATGTCCGCGCGGTTCGTCGCGGCCATTACAATGACGCCCTCGTTGTTGCCGAAGCCGTCCATCTCGACAAGGAGCTGGTTGAGCGTCTGCTCGCGCTCATCATGGCCGCCGCCGAGGCCGCTGCCTCTCTGACGGCCGACGGCGTCTATCTCGTCTATGAATATTATGGCAGGGGCGGCCTTCTTCGCCTGCTCAAACAAATCGCGCACGCGCCCCGCGCCGACGCCGACGTAAAGCTCCACAAAATCGGAGCCGGAGATGGAGAGGAACTGCACGTTCGCCTCGCCCGCGACGGCCTTTGCAAGCAGGGTCTTACCTGTTCCCGGAGGGCCGACGAGCAGCACGCCCTTGGGGATGCGCGCGCCCATGCTGGTGTACGCTCTGGGATCCTTGAGGAAATCGACTATTTCCGCTAGCTCCTCCTTCTCCTCGTCGCAGCCTGCGACGTCGGCGAAGGTCTTTTTGTCCTTTTCATCGCTGCCGAGCTTCGTGCGGGCCTTGCTGAACTTGCCGATGCCGCCCTGCATCCCGCCGGCCTTGTTCATCATCACATACCACAGCGCCATGGCGGCGATCATGATGATCAGATACGGCAGGAAGCTTGCCCACCACGGGATCTCGACGCCCTTGCCGTAATCGTACTCCTCCAGCACGCCGGATTCGTACTGCTGGCGGATGGTCTCGTGGAAGTCCTCATAGAAAACGGAAAAGCTGTACAGGTCATACGTCTTTTCCTCTATGGGCTTGACGGCGTCACCTGTGCGGATGCTGAGAATGACGGTGTTGCCCTCCGTCTTGAACGACTGCACCTTCTCCTCATTGAAAAGATCGACAAGCTCGGAATAATTCTTTATCTTGTCGGCGCCGCTGTCCTTTGTCATGGTGAATATGACTGCGATGAGAATGACCATCAGCAGCACATAAAACCCCAGATCTCTTGTTCTGTTGCGGTTGGGTTTCAAAAAACGGTCACATCCTTATTAAAAGGTCTATCTAAAATATAATTATTATATTCTATGCAAATATTATATGCGCAAATTATCTGCCCTCGTACACCTCGGGCTTGAGTATGCCGATATACGGCAGGTTGCGGTAGCGCTCGTTATAGTCCAGCCCGTAGCCGACGACGAACGCGTCCGGCACCTCAAAGCAGGAGTAGTCCGCGTGTATATCCGCCTTGCGGCGCGCGGGCTTGTCCATGAGCGTGACTATCCTGATGGAGGCGGGCTGGCGCGCCTCAAGGCTCTTCTTCAGGTAGTTGAGCGTGATGCCGGAGTCGAGGATGTCCTCGACCAGGATGAGGTGCTTTCCGGCAATGTCCTCGTTGAGGTCCTTATTTATCTTGACCGCGCCCGTGGAAGTCGTCCCCTGATAAGAGGACACGGCCATAAAGTCCATCGAGCAGTTTATGGTGACGTGGCGCATGAGATCCGCCATGAAGATGAAGCAGCCCTTCAGCACGCCCACAAAAACGGGCTCCTCGCCCGCATAGTCCGCCGATATCTGCGCCCCGACCTTCTGCACTTCCTTCTCGATGTCTATCTGCGAGATCAGAACGCGCTCAATGTCCTTTTCCATTACTTCCATCAGATCATTTTCTCCCCATAATTATAATTTTCTATTTCGATGCAGAGCACCCTGTCGCCCGGCTGCGGGCGGAAGCGTTCATCCGCGCCGAAGCCCGCCACGGCGGCAATGCCTCTGTCGTCTCTTATCACAGCGGTGGCGTTCCGCTGGCGCTGGGTCATATGCCTTTCCGTGAAAAGACTTTTCAGGCTCTTCGTGCAGCCGCGCCCCATGGGAGAAAACCTGTCTCCCGGCATTCTGCCGGTGCATCTGAGATTCCCGTATATACTCTCACATCTGAGGCAATAAGTCTTGAACAAGCCGTGAATTTCTTCCGAATATACGGAAAAAAATGCACGTATGCGAAGCCCCGCCTCCGGCACGTCAAGTATCTCGCCGGGCGTTATCACGCGCTCCGGAACTGCGGCGGCATCGAGCGTGCGGAAGTATACGCGCCCCTGCTCACGCCGGACGCGGCCGCCCGGCACGTCCGCAAAGCCGAGGCCGCCGCCGCGGGCAAGCGCCAACACGGCGTCCACATGCGTCTGGCTGAGCGCGCGCGGCCAAAGCGCGCGCACGACGCGCGACGACACCGCCGGATGCAGCGCGCACAGCGCGGCGGCATCCACGCTCTCCCCGTCGAAATTCCCGTCGATAAAGCGCGAAGCCTCCGCGGAAATAAAATCATCGTCCTGCCGCAGCAGCGCGGCCGTGCGCGCCATCGCCGCGGCGCACCCGGGGTTCACGCGCCGAAGCTCCGGCATTACTCTGTGCCGGATGCGGTTGCGGCTGTATTCATCCGCGGCATTGGTCGAATCCTCCACATGCGCCGCGTTTATTGATGCAAGGTAGGCCTCTATCTCGGCGCGCGTGACGCCGATGATGGGGCGGATTATCCGCCCGCGCCGCGCCGGGATGCCCTGAAGCCCCTTTGCGCCGCTGCCGCGGGCGAGGTTGAAAAGCATGGTCTCCGCGTTGTCGTCGGCATTGTGCGCCGTTGCGATGCAGTCGCAGCCGAACGCGTCCGCGGCCCGCTCAAGAAAGGCGTAGCGCAGCTCGCGCGCGGCCTCCTCCGTGCCGGTGTGCTTTTCGGCGGCATAGCGCGGCACATCGCCGTGCTCCACCATAAGCTCCACGCCGAGGGCGGCGCAAAGCTCTTTCACAAAATCCGCGTCGCGCAGCGACTCCGCCCCGCGGATGCCGTGCTCATAGTGCGCGGCGTATACCTCCAGCCCCTTTTCGTGTGACACGGCGCACAGAAGGTGCAGCAGGCAGACGGAGTCCGCCCCGCCGGACACGGCGCACAGCACACGCCGGCAGCCGCCGGGGAGGCAGAGCTTTTCAAAAATGGCCTCACTCATCGATCTTTGACACCGAGCCGAAGGACGTGTATTCCGGCAGCCATGCCAGCTGCACGGTTCCCGTCTCGCCCTTGCGGTTTTTCAGCACTATGGCCTCCGCGAGATTGGGCTTTTCACATTCCTTGTTGTAATAGCCGTCGCGGTAAAGGCCGATGACCACGTCCGCGTCCTGCTCGATCGCGCCGGATTCTCTCAGGTCGGAGAGCATGGGGCGCTTGTCCTGCCTTGACTCGTTGGCACGGGAGAGCTGCGACAGGCACACGACCGGCACGTTCAGCTCCTTGGCCATTATCTTCATCATACGGCTTATGTCGCTGACGGCCTGGGTGCGGCTCTCGTTCGACCATGAGTGCCCGCTTCCGGCGGACTGCATGAGCTGAAGGTAGTCTATCACGACAAGGTCGAGATTCGGCACGCGGCGGCATTGGGCGTTCATGTCCGACACGGTCAGGGTGGGGTTGTCGTCTATTCTTATATCCGTGGCGCTGAGAGCCTGCGCGGCCTCTGAAATGGCGCGCCACTGCTGCTCCGTCAGCTGCCCCGTCAGAAGCCCCTGCCCCGGCACGAGCGCCGCGCGGGAAAGAAGCCTTGAGGTGAGCTGCTCCCTCGACATTTCAAGGGAGAATATCGCCACCGTCTTGTGCAGCGTCATCGCCGCGTTCAGGGCGATGTTCAGGGCGATGCTGGTCTTGCCCATGCCGGGGCGCGCGGCGATAAGCACAAGCTCGGACTTGTTAAGGCCAAGGATGGTCCTGTCAAGGTCGGGCAGGCCCGTGCTCAGGCCGGGGATCTTGCTTCCGGAGGCCGCAGCCTCGGAAAGCTCGTCAAAGACATTCTGCACGACGGCGGATATCGGCATCAGTCCGCCGACGTTCCTGCCCTGACGCAGGGCGTATATTTTTCTCTCCGCCGCCTCCAGCATGGTCTCCGCCTCGCCGGAGCCTTCATAGACCATGTTGTTTATCTCATCCGCCGCCTCCGCAAGGCGGCGCAGCAGCGCCCTGTCACGCACGATGGCGGCATATTCCATGACGTTGGACGCCGTCGGCGTGATGCGCATGACCTCCGCCATATAGCTGTCGCAGCTGTCGTCGTACACGCCCCTGACCTTCATCTGGTCAAGCACCGTCACGGGGTCTATGGTCTGCCCGTAGGCAAACATCGCCGCCATGGTCTCATATATGTCGCGGTTGAGCTTGATGTAAAACTCGTCGCCCTTCAGCCTTTCCAGCACATCGGGAATGCATCTCGGGTCTATCAGCATCGAGCCGACGACGGCCTGCTCCGCCGGGGCGGAGTGCGGCGTTTTTCTGCCTAAGAGTTCTTCCATGGGTGTTTCCTTTCAGACCGGGTCCGGCCCGGCATCAGCCCTCTACGACCAGCACGTTTATGCTGCCGCTTATCTCATAGCCGAGCTTCGCCTTGACGGTGTAGCTGCCGTAGCTCTTGATAGGCTCCGCCTGAACTATCTTGTTCTTCTCTATGTCCATGCCGAACTGCTCTTTCAGCGCGTCGGATATCTCCTGCGAGGTGACGGCACCGAAAAGCTTGCCGTTTGCCCCGGCCTTGGCGCGCACAGTGACCTGCACCGCGCCCAGCTTCTTGGCGTACTCCTCCGCCTGCGCCTTTTCCTTGGCTATCTGCGCGGCCTTCGCCTTTTCCTTGAGCTTGAAGGCGTTGAGATTGTCGGGCGTGGCCTCGGTCGCAAGATTGCGCGGCAGGAGGTAATTCCTTGCGTAGCCGGTGGAGACCTCCTTCAGCTCGCCCTTCTTGCCCTGACCTCTTACATCGACGTTGAATATAACTTTCATAATGCTCCTCCATGCGGTCCTGCCGCCGTGATATACGTTCCTGATATGTGTTTATATGCGCTGTGCGCGGTTCAGCCGAAGTAGTCGTCTATGACGGCGTAAACGCTGTTGACGGCCTCCGGCAGGCTCTTGTCCTTTATCTGCGCCGCCGCGGCGCTCCTGTTCCCGCCGCCGCCGAGCTTTTCCATGAGGCACTGCACGTTCACCTCGCCTATCGAGCGCGCGGAAACACTGATGTACCCCTCGTCGCAAGGCGCAACGACGATGGACGCGTCCACGCCGGATATGTTCAGCAGCTCGTCCGCGGCCTGCGCGATGACGATGCGGTTCTCCTCCTCCGAGGGCGCGGCGATGGCGACGCCGCGGTAAAGCTCCGCGCTCTGCATTATCTTATAGCGCGCGACGGCGTCCTTCATGCCCGTGCGCAGGAAACGCTTGACCTCGGCGGTGTCCGCCCCGGCGCGGCGCAGATATGCCGCGGCCTCAAAGGTCCTGTCGCCCGTGCGCAGGGTGAAGCTCTTCGTATCCAGCACGATGCCGGCAAGCATCGCGTCGGCCTCGCATTTAAGGATGTCGCCGATCTCTATAAGCTCCTGAAGCATCTCGGCAATAAGCTCACACGCGGAGGACGCGTAGGCCTCTATGAAGCCCAGCGCCGCGTTCTGGATATACGTCGCGGCGACGCGGTGATGGTCTATGACCGCCACGCGGCTGCATATGGACAAAAGCTCCGGGTTTTCGACCTGCTCGGGGCGGCTGGTGTCCACCACGACCAGAAGCGTCCTTCCGTCGGCGCGCAGCAGCGCGTCCTGCGGGCTTATGAAGCAGTCCTTATACTCCGCCTCGGCGCGCATGTGCTCTATAAGCGCGTGGGCGGCGTTCTTGTTGCTGTCTATGACGATGTTCGCCCTGACGCCGCAGCTTCGCGCGATGCAGCACACGCCCACGGCCGCGCCCACCGCGTCAAGATCCGCGAAGCGGTGCCCCATCACGAGCACGCGGCTTGAGTCGCGCATAAGCTTTGCAAGGGTGTTTGCCATGTTGCGGGATCTGACCTTCGTGCGCTTTTCGACCTCCAGCCCGCGCCCGCCGAAGAACTGGAAGCTGACGCGATCCTTTATGACCGTCTGGTCGCCGCCGCGCGACAGCGCAAGCTCTATCCCGACGTCGGCAAATTGCAGCGCCTCTCCCAGATTCGTCCCGTCCATGCCGAAGCCGATGCTGACGGAGGCGTTTATCCCGTTCGGGCTTTCGACCTGATGCATCTCCTCGGTTATCTTGAACTTGTCGAGCTTCATGTGGTCGATATCCTGCTTTTCAAACACGACAAGGTATCTGTCCCTGTCGAAGCGGCGCAGGATGCCGCCGTATTCCTCGCACCACTGGCGCAGCCTGTCCTCGACGGCGTCGCGGATGTCGTTTTTTATTCTGTCGGTCTGGTTTTTGAAAAGCTCGTCGAGGTTGTCTATGACGACGATGCCGGCCACGGGGCGCGTTTCCTCATATTTTATGCGGATATTGTCATATTCGGTCACGTCCAGCCAATATACTATGCCCATGGAGACGTTTTCCGCGTCCTCCGCGCCGGTGTGGACGATGCTACCCTGTAATCTGTACTTCTTGCCGTTCACGGTGAGAAGCTCCGGACTCTGCGTCTTGCCCTCCAGCAGCCACTTCCCCGTAAACTGCGGCACCAGATCCGCCACACGCGCGTCGATGCGCGCCTCCGGCGTGCCGCACATGCTGAAAAACATCTCGTTTCCCCAGATTATGCGCGAATCGTCCAGCCGGAACACGGCGATCGGCATCGGGAAGTTCACAAGCGCGCTGCTTTTGGAGTTCTCCGTGTCATAGGTGATAGCCTCTATACAGGCCGAAAGCCGCTTCTCCCGGCTCCGCTTTGCAAAGAAGCCGTAAACCAGCAGCAGCAGGATAACGCCGGCCTCCGCCGCGGCAAGCTCGTACAGCTTGAAATACAGCGACGCGGCGGCAAATATCACAAGGATGACAAGATGCAGCCTTACGCCCGGCTCCGCCAGTTTTTTCAGGTTTTTATCCACACCTGCACCTCCTGAATCTGGAACAGACGATAATAATTACAACTATGAACCCACAATAATATAGTATTATACCAAACCTGGATTGTGTTTACAACAAATAATTTATATCTTCGCGCGGATAATATTTTAAAAGCAATCGGGAGTGATCGCAATGAAAGCTGTCATAATGGCGGGCGGAGAGGGCACACGCCTGAAAGCCGTGACCGGAGACACGCCGAAGCCCATGGTGCCGCTTCTCGGGCGGCCCATGCTGGAGCATATAGTGCGCCTGCTGAAAAAGCACGGCTTCACGGATATCTGCGCGGCGCTTAAATACCGCGCGGAGGATATAGAGCGCTACTTCGGCGACGGGTCGCGCTTTGGCGTGCACATGCAGTACCGCGTCGAGCGCGAGCCCCTCGGCACGGCCGGCGGCGTAAAAAACTGCGCGGATTTCTTCGGGGATGAGGACTTCCTCGTCATAAGCGGAGACGCGGCCTGCGATATGGACCTCGGCGCGCTGTTTGCCGCGCATGTCTCCGCGCACGCCGCGGCGACGCTCGCCCTCTGCCGCAGTCCGGAGCCGCTCAGCTACGGCCTTGTCGTCACGGACAGTGAGGACAACGTGCGCTGCTTCATAGAAAAGCCGTGCTGGGGCCGCGTCGTGACGGACCTTGTAAACACGGGCATATACGTCCTCTCCCCGCGGGCCATGCGCGCCGTTCCCGCCGGTCAGCCCTTCGACTTTGCCAAGGAGCTTTTCCCCCTGCTGCTTGCGCGCGGGGAGAAGCTGCTGGGCGTGACGCCGGGCGGCTACTGGTGCGACGTGGGAAGCCCGCTTTCCTATTACCGCTGCTGCGTGGACGCACTGGAGGGGAAGCTGGAGCTTGAGCCCGGCGCGGCCTTTGCCGCCCGCGCGCAGGCCGCCGAGGCGGACAGCGAGGAGGAGAGCGACGCGTACCTTGACTGCGCCTGCCATGACCGCGCGGCGCTCATGGGCGCGCTGAGCGAGGCGATGCTGGACATGGGCGCTGACTATACCGACGGCATCCGCCTCAACGGCCGCGGCTACAGGCTGCACATCTCTCCGCTTGCCGCGCGCAGCGCCGTGCGCGTGGCGGTCTCGTCGCAGGACGCGGAATTCGCCCGCTCCCTCGCGCTGTCGGCAAAGGAGCTTATCGACGCGCTTTCGCTGTAAGCGCCCCGGCGCAGTTTTTTGCAGATATTTCGCGCAATATCTGCTTGACGCGGCTTCCCCCGGTCGGATATAATCGGTTAAAAGATAAAATTTTAACCGGAAAACAAAATATATCACGACTGGGGGAAGGGCAATGAGAGACCTAAAGCATCTCATCTACTTTGAAGGACTTCTGGACGAGGCCGCGAACGAGCTTGTGCGCGCGGCGGACGCGCAGGGGCAGCACGCCGTGGGCTACACCTGCTATCACATGCCGGAGGTTCTTCTGAATCTGGACAACTGCTTTTCCGTGCGCCTGCGCGCGCCGCACACGGGTTCGATGGACATCTCCACCTATTATCTCACGAACTACCTGTGCGGCTACTCCAAGGCGCTGGTGGAGCGCGGCATTGAGGGCGGGTACAGCTTCCTTTCGGCGCTGGCCGGAACGGAGACCTGCTCGGAAATGAACCGCGCGCTGGAGCATTTTGAGCTTTTGCAGCTCGTGGACAGGCCGGAATTCTTCGTCTCATATGTGGACGTGCCCTTCAAGGTGACGGAGCACGGACTCCGGCACTATGAAAACCAGCTCACCAAAAAGCTGCTGGAGCCGCTGCACGAGAGATACGGCACGGACATATCCGACGCGTCCATCCGCCGCGCCGTGGCGGAGCATAACGAGGTCTGCCGCATAATAAGCGAGATAGGCGATCTGCGCAAGCTCGATTCTCCGCCCGTGACGGGGTATGAGTTCCACGTGCTGTGCCTTGTGTCCTACTGCTGTCCGAAGGCGCTCATCCTGCCGAAGCTGCGCGAGACGCTGGAGGAGATAAAGGGGCGTGCAGTCGATGAAAAGCCGCCCTTCCGTGCGCGGATAGTCGTCGTCGGCTCCGAGATAGACGACACGGACTTCACCAAGACGGTCGAGCAGTCCGGCGCGCTCATAGTGGCGGACCGCTTCTGCTTCGGCTCCCTCCCCGGACGGCAGGAGATCCCCCTCATGGACGACGAGAGCGCGCTGACGCAGGTCTGCCGCTTTTATCAGACGACGAGTCAGTGCCCGCGCTATATGCAGCGCGATATGGTGCTCGGCCGGCGCGAGTACGTGCGGCAGCTCGTGCGGGAATACAAGGCGGAGGGCGTGCTGTACGAGGCGCTGAAATTCTGCGAATACTGGGGGTATGAGCGCCCGCTCGCCTCGCATGTCATAACGGAGGAGTTCGGCATTCCCAGCGTGTGCGTGGACAGGCAGTATACCGGCAACGCCTCCGGCCAGCTGCGCACGCGCGTGCAGGCATTCGTGGAAAGCCTTGAGATAAAGCGCATCGCCGCGGCGAAGGAGGGCAAGTGAAATGAAAGGGCTTGGCAATACATATCAGGACAGGACGGGCATCCGTAAAACGCGCGAATGGCGCGGCCTGCGCGACACGGTGTATGACTTCGGCTGGTGGCTGACGACGTGGAAGGACATGATCGCCTTCGTGCTGCGCTCCCCAGTGCAGGTGGTGAAGGGGCTGTGGAAATACCGCTGGATGGCGACGTATCTCACGGTGCCCGCCTTCATAGACAGGCAGCTTGAGGGGAACCGCGGCGTGCAGCTTCGTGCGGCGCACATCCTTTATGACGTCATCGTCAAGCACACAATCGACATCATCTCCACCACCTTTGACGCCGACCTCAGCATCGGCGGGAAGAAGCCGCTGGCAGAACGTATCGTCTGCCTTGACGAGCTTGTGCCGACGGAGCTTATGGCCGGCTTCCCCAACCTCATCGGCATCCCCGTGCAGACCATCCCCATATTCCTCGCCTCCATGATAAACCAGCAGCTTCCGCCGGTGTATCTGGACACCATCGAAAATTACGGCGTACCGTCGGACGTGTGCCCGCTGCCCTCCGCGGAGGCCGGCGTCGCCGTCGAGGGGGATTATCCCATCTTCGGCAAGTGCTTCATCTCCTGCAACATGCCCTGCGACGGCAGCGTCATGACCAGCGCCTATCAGGACAGGTACTTCAGGCTGCCGACCTATGAGCTGGGCGTGCCGCTGCGCTATAACGACGATGTGGACGCGCAGGACTACGCCGTGGAGGAGATCCTCGGCTGCATCCGCTTCATTGAGGAGCAGACGGGCGAGAAGTTCGATTGGGACGCGTTCTTCGCCGGGCTTGAAAAATACAACGCCGTCACGCGCTTCCATCTGGAGCTGTGGGAGATAAACCGCACGCGCTATCCGCAGGTGACGGGGCCGACGCCGTGGCTTTACAGGATGTACTCCTTCCATCTGCACGGCGGCACGGACGAGCGCTTCATCCGCGCCGATGAAAAGGTGCGCGCGCTCATGACGGCGGGCTATGAAAAGCGCCTGCCCTGCGCGCGTGAAATGCGCCACAAGGCGCTTGTGTGGTCGTGCCCGGCCAACTATTACACCAGCTTTGCCAACTGGCTTGAGCAGTGCTGGGGCATCGTGTGCGTGATGGATATGGAAACGCACATCTCCCAGCAGATTATCGACACGTCCTCCCCGCGCAAGGCGCTGGAGGGGCTTGCCCTCACGTTCCAGCGCACCACCATGCGCAAGCACACCAAGGGCGGCTATAAAAACGCCGTGGACGAGATGTGGCGCGTGGCGAAGGAATACGCCGTGGACACCATCATCATGTATGACCAGATATCCTGCAAGGGCATGGACGGGCTTCAGGGCATATTCGACGATCAGGCGCGCGAGAGGAAGCTGAACTTCATCTGGGTGCAGCAGGATCTGATGGATTGCCGCACGATATCCCGCCGCGACATGCGCAATCAGGTCAACGCCTATATGACCTCCGTCCTGCGCGAGCAGCCGCTCGACCCGACGCTCGTCGATTTCGACGACAGCGAGGCGTGGTAAAGGCATAGACGCATAGTGTAGTGTAGTAATATATTGCCTCCGGCCGGCTATCGGCCGGAGGCAGTG
>URPU01000045.1 GCA_900549865.1 uncultured Eubacteriales bacterium | reverse complement strand
CGCGAGCTGGGTTCAGAACGTCGTGAGACAGTTCGGTCCCTATCTGTTGCGGGCGCAGGAGATTTGAAGGGAGCTGTCCTTAGTACGAGAGGACCGGGATGGACAGACCTCTGGTGCACCAGTTGTCGTGCCAACGGCACAGCTGGGTAGCTACGTCTGGACGAGATAAACGCTGAAGGCATCTAAGCGTGAAACTCCCCCTAAGATAAGATCTCCCATCCTTGTGAGTAAGGGCCGAGGTAGACTACCTCGTTGATAGGCCGGCGGTGTAAGCGCAGCAATGTGTTCAGCCTACCGGTACTAATAGCCCGAGGGCTTGACCTACATCTATGCAGGTTCAGCCTTGCTTCCTCTGTTTAGTTTTCAGGGTACAATCCTGAATAGTTGGTGTTTTTAACGATGAGGGTCCACCTGTTCCCATTCCGAACACAGAAGTTAAGCTCATCAGTGCCGACAATACTTGTCTGGAGACGGACTGGGAAGATAGGTCAATGCCAACATCTAAAGCGCCACGGCAATAGCCGAGGCGTTTTTTATTTATGCGATGTTCTTACAAAAAAACAGCCGAAGCGCGCACGATGCTCCATTTGAGTATCGTGCGCGCTTCTCTCTACAACATTAAACCGTCAGTTTAATTCACTTTTCTCTATCTCCGTCACCGTCAGCGTATCGCCGCAGACGGTGAATTTTATATTCATCCCGGCGAAGTCCATCGCGTATACTCGCGCGGGGTCGTCCTGATACCGCGGACGCGGGTCGTTTGCAAGCACGCCGCGAAGCGCCTCCAGCTTGTCCGCGCGTATGCGGCACATAAGCGCCTCCGGTATCACAACCGTGAGTTTTCTTCCCGCATCTGGCGCGAAGCCGGAAACGGCCTCGGGGTGCGCGTCGGAGTAGGGGATATAGGGCTTGATGTCGATAATGGGCGTGCCGTTCATAAGGTCGGCCCCTCCGACAATAAGCGTGCTGCCGCGCTTTGCGTCGCGCTCCACCCGGAGAAGGCGCACACAGCTCAGCCCCAGCGAGTTCGGCCGGAATGGGGAGCGCGTGGCGAAAACGCCCATGCGCGTATTGCCGCCCAGCCGCGGCGGGCGCACCGTCGGCGACCAGTCGCCGCGCACGGCCTCGGAAAACTGCCAGATGAGCCACAGATGGGAAAAGCCCTCTATCCCGCGCAGAGCTTCGTCCACGCGGTACTCCGGCGTGAACACGATGCGCGCCTCAAGCGCCTCGACTATGCCCGCCTGGCGCGGGATGCCGAACTTGTCATGAAAGTCGCTTTCAATATGCGCGATGGGGCGGATCTCGATGATATCGGACATGCGCACCTCCGTTTCGCGTTTTTACATCATGCCAGCCTCATGCAGCAGCATGAGCGCGCGCATGGATATCCCGTTTATGAGCATGTGGAAGAAGATACTGCTCCATATGGTATTGGTGCGCTCATAGCAGCGGCACAGCAGAATGGAGATGGGGATGTATTGAAGAATGTACACCCAGTTGTACGGATCGACGACCGCATAGCCCCACACGTGGTACAGCGAGAACAGCGCGACGCTGACAATGTACGCCGCGGTGCGGCTGCGCTTCCTCAGCACGCCGAACACGCCCGCGCGGAAAAGCGGCTCCTCCACCAGCGGGGCGAGGAACACCGCCATCGCGGCCATGGGGCCGTAGCTCTCCATCGCAAGGCCCGCCACGGCCTGATTGTTGGGGTTCGACGTGGGCGGGAAAGCAGACAGCAGCAGCGACAGCGCCATATTGCAGCAGAACATCATGGCATAGCCCGCGGCGATCTCAATAACGACGGTGATGGGTCTGTCGCACAGGGGGTCGAAATCCCGGCGGAGGAATCGCCCGGCCGCGATGAGCATGTACAGCGTGCCGATGGCGTAGCATATGACGTTGCCCTGCACGTCGGTGATATAGCCCGCGGTCATCACGCGGCCCAGCACCAGCGGCAGGATAGCCGCGTGCACGGGCAGATACGCCAGCACCGCCGCGGCCTCGCGCTTTGTAAGCGCGCTCGTAAACTCGGGAAGCGTGCGCCTCATCAGCCCCTCGCTTTCTTTTGCAGCTCAAAGAGCAGGTTCATGGCCTCAATGGGCGTGAGCGTGTTCAGATCCGTTGCGCGCAGTATCTCGCGCACCTCGTCCGCGCCGACGTCGGCAAGGCTTATCTGCCCGTCGTCCGCCGCAGCGTGCACCGCGGGCGCGGCTGTGCCTGTCGATTCAAGCTCGCGCAGATAGCCCTTTGCCTTCGTGATGATCGCATCGGGCAGGCCGGCGAGCTTCGCAACCTCGATGCCGTAGCTGTCGTCCGCCGCGCCGCGGACTATCTTGCGCAGGAACACCAGTGTGCCGCCCTGCTTTTTCGCGGTGATGTTGTAGTTCTTCACGCCGGACAGCTCCCCCTCAAGGGCGGACAGCTCGTGATAGTGCGTGGCGAACATCGTCTTTGCGCCGAGGCGGCGCTTGTCCGCGCAGTATTCCAGCACGGCGCGCGCGATGGCCATGCCGTCAAAGGTGGACGTGCCGCGGCCTATCTCGTCAAGGATGAGCAGGGAGGCGGGCGTGGCGTGCTTCAATATATTCGCCATCTCGTTCATCTCCACCATGAAGGTGGACTGGCCGGAGGCGAGGTCGTCCGACGCGCCGATGCGCGTGAACACTCTGTCCACGATGCCGATGGTGGCGCTCTTCGCGGGAACGAAGGAGCCTATCTGCGCCATGAGCACGATGAGCGCCGTCTGGCGCATGTAGGTGGACTTACCGGCCATGTTCGGCCCCGTGACAATGGCCACGCGGTCGTCGGAGTCGTTGAGGCAGGTGTCGTTCGGAACAAAGAGGACGTCCTTCATGCTCTGCTCAACGACGGGGTGCCGCCCCTCGATAATGGTAAGCTCGCGCGAGGCGTCGATCTCAGGCATGGTGTAATTGTTGCGCACGGCCGTCTCCGCAAGGGAGCACAGCACGTCCAGCCGCGCCACGGCGTCAGAGGCCGTCTGTATGCGCCCGACCATTGCCGCGACGGCGTCGCGCAGCTCAACAAAGCAGTTGTACTCCAGCTCGTTTATCCTGTCGCGCGCGGTGAGAAGGGTGTTTTCCAGCTCCTTGAGCTCCTGCGTGAAGTAGCGCTCGTTGGAGACGAGGGTCTGCTTGCGGATATAGTCGGCGGGGATGTTCGCGTCGCCCGCGGATTTGGGCACGTCTATATAATAGCCGAATACTTTGTTATACCCGACCTTGAGCTTCTTGATGCCGGTGCGCTCACGCTCGCGCTGCTCAAGCTGGGCGACCATCTCCGCCCCGTTGTCGCGGACACTGCGAAGCCTGTCCAGCTCCTCGGAATAGCCGGGGCGCAGGATGCCGCCCTCGCGCACGGAGAAGGGGGGATCGTCGGCAATGGCGCGGTCTATCTGTGCGCGCATGTCCTCCAGCGCGTCCATGGCGCTTATGCTTTTCAGCTCCTGCCCGGTGAAGCGGGCGGTCAGCTCCTTCAGACGCGGCAGAACGGCGGCGCAGTTGGAAAGCGTCCGAAGATCCCGCCCGCCGGCCGTGCCGTAGACGCAGCGGCCCACAAGGCGCTGCATATCGCTTATGTCGCGCAGGGCGAGGATGATCTCCCCGCGCGCGACGGTGTCCTTATAAAGCTCATTCACGGCGGAGAGGCGCCGCTTTATCGCAACGGGGCTGAGCAGCGGCCTTTCCACCCACGCGCGCAGCATACGCCCGCCCATGGGCGTTTTCGTTTTGTCCAGCACCCACAGGAGAGAGCCGCGCTTTTCCCCGCTGCGCAGGGATTCCGTCAGCTCAAGGCTTTTGCGCGTCGTCCAGTCCAGCTCCATATACCGCCCGCCGTAAAAGACGTCAAGGCGGCTTATGTGGCTTATGTCAAACTTCTGCGTGTCGATTATATAGCTGAGCAGCGCACCCGCGGCGCACACGGCGTTCGGCGCGTCGCCGAGCTCGCCCGCGTCGATATCGGCAAAGCCGAACTGGCGGCACACCAGCGCCGCGGCGGGCATATAGTCAAAGCGCGTGCCGCCCGTCTCCAGCATGACGCCCAGCTTCTTGAGGAGAAAGTCGCGGATGGACGCGTCCTCCTCCGCCCCTGCGGAGAGGACGGCCTCGCGCGGGGCGAAGCGGCCCAGCTCGTTGAGGATATGGCTGACGGCGTCGCTTTCAAACGAGGCGCAGCAGAACTCGCCCGTGCTGACGTCGCAGAAGGCGACGCCGCCCGCGCCGGAGCAGAGATAGACCGAGCATATGTAGTTGCTCTTCTCGTCAACGAGCATGGAGCTTTCCGTCACCGTGCCGGGGGAGATGATGCGGATAACATCCCTGTCAACAAGTCCCTTGGCCAGCGCGGGGTCCTCCATCTGCTCACATATGGCGACCTTGTAGCCCTTGGCGATGAGCCGCGCGATATACGCCTCGGCGCTGTGATAGGGCACGCCGCACATGGGCGTGCGCTCGTCGGGGTTTTCAACGCCGCGGTCGCGCGTGGTGAGGGCGAGGTCAAGCTCACGCGAGGCGAGCTTTGCGTCCTCGTCGAACATCTCATAAAAATCGCCCAGACGGAAAAACAGCAGGCAGTCCTGATGCTTCTCCTTTATTTCGTAATACTGCCGCTTCATCGGCGTAAGCTCAGCCATGTATATCTACCTCGCTTCTATTCACAGCCTGTCGAAAAAGCCCGTGAGGCTTTTTTTGACAGGCTCTTCTATTCATTCGCGTATGCCGCGCTCAGCCGGAGACGACCTCGCCGTAGAGCGCCCACGTGTTGCTTGCGGTGATCTTCACGTCAATGAAGCTGCCGATAAGGCTTTTATCTCCGCGCAGGTGGACAAGGCGGCCGCCGTTGGTGCGGCTGGAAAGATTATATTCGTCGCGCCCCGTCTCGCCGTCCACGAGCACGCGCACGATGCGCCCCTCGTACTCCTTGTGCTTCTCGCCGGAGATGGAGTTCGACACCTCCATGAGCCGGTCAAAGTGGCGCTGCTTCTCCTCACGCGTGTAGGGGTCGGCCATGGAGGCCGCGGGCGTGCCGACGCGCTTGGAGTAGATGAAGGTGAACATCGCGTCATAGCGCACGGCCTCGCAGAGCTTTATGGTGTCCTCAAAGTCCTCCTCACTCTCGCCGGGGAAGCCGACGATTATATCCGTCGTGAGGACGAGGTCGGGCATATAGCGGCGCGCAAGCTCCACCTGATGGAGATACTTTGCGCTGTCATAGCTGCGGTTCATGGCCTTGAGTATCCTGTCGCTGCCGGACTGCACAGGCAGGTGGAGCTGGTGGGCGCAGTGCCTGCACTCGGCCATGGTTCTGAAGAGCTTTTCCGTGGCGTCCTTGGGATGACTCGTCATGAAGCGGATGAGATAGTCGCCGGGGATGGCGTCTATCATGCGGATGAGATCCGCAAAATCCGTTCCGTCGCCGAGGTCGCGGCCATAGGAGTTGACGTTCTGCCCGAGGAGGGTGATGTCCTTATAGCCCGCCTCGATAAGAGCGCGCGCCTCAGCCACGACGTCCTCCGCCCGGCGGGAGCGCTCCCGCCCTCTCACGTAGGGCACTATGCAGTACGTGCAGAAGTTGTTGCAGCCGTACATGATGGAAAGCCACGCCTTCACGCCGTCCGTGCGGTTGACGGGAATACCCTCCGCGACTGCGCCGTCGTTTTTATCCGCGGCAAAGACGCGCTTGTGACTGTCCATGACGCGCTTTATAAGCTCCGGAAAGCGCCACAGCTCGTGCGGGCCGAAAACGAGATCGACCACCGGATAGGACATTTTTATCTTCTGCGCCATATGCTCCTGCTGCACCATGCAGCCGCACACGGCGATTATCTGCCCCGGGCGGGCCTTTTTGGAGTGATTGAGCGCGCCGACGTTGCCCAGCACGCGCATTTCGGCATGCTCGCGCACGGCGCAGGTGTTGACAACGATGATATCCGCGGCAAACTCATCCTCCGTGAAGCCGCAGCCCATCTCCGCGAGATAGCCGCGCAGCTTCTCGCTGTCGGCCTCGTTCTGCTGGCAGCCGTAGGTGTCCACCATGGCAAGCGGCGTCACGCCCTCGCGCGCGTTCTTCTCGGCGATGGCGCGGCAGATATCCTCCTGCCGGCGTATCTCGGCAACGTCGATGACTTTTCTTTCGTAGCTCATTATTTATCCTCTTTTATCTTACCCTCGGCTGACAAGGACACATACGGTTTTGACGGGCATAAAGAGCGCCCATGCATCCTCAAAGACCTTGGAAATACACAAAGTATTCCCTGCGGCCTTTTCGTCGTCTGACCGCTTTTCTGCTCCGTCAAAACTGCTTCACACCTGACAAAGATGTATTTTCGCCGCAAAGTGGAAACAGAATGGCGCGAGCTTCTTCTGACGCCGCGTATATGCTCTTGTCAACCGAGGGTATTTAATCAATAGCAATCAACATATATTTTAACATAATGGTTATGGATTTTTCAACAAGTTTAAGGTATAATATTTTCTCTTGAAAAAGAGCGATGAAAGCACGGAAGGATGAGCCTCCGCCGGTCGATACCGGCGCGAAGGGAGCAGCATATATGCCAGTTATAAACGTTTTGTCTCCGCATGTCGCGGATATGATAGCCGCGGGCGAGGTCGTGGAAAGGCCCGCCTCCGTGATAAAGGAGCTTATGGAAAACTCCTTCGACGCAGGCGCGCATAACGTCACCGTGGAGATACGCGGGGGCGGCGCGACGTACATACGCGTGACGGACGACGGCTGCGGCATGGCGCCGGAGGACGCGGGTGTGGCCTTCCTGCGCCACGCGACCTCAAAGCTGCACGATGAGCGCGGGCTGGAGGCCATAAGCACGATGGGCTTTCGCGGCGAAGCGCTGGCGGCGATATCCGCCGTGTCAAGGATTGAGCTGACGACACGCCTGCGCGGCAGTGCGGAGGGTACGCGCGTGACGCTGGAGGCAGGGGATATACAGGACATGCTGCCCTGCGGCTGCCCGGAGGGCACGACAATGACCGTGCGGGATATATTCTTCAACACCCCCGCGCGGCTGAAATTCCTCAAGTCCGACAGAAGCGAGGCGTCGGCCTGCGTGGCAACGGCACTGCGCTGCGCGCTGGGGCATCCGGAGGTGTCCGTGCGCTTCGTAAAGGACGGAAGCGAGGAGTTCTTCTCCCCCGGCGACGGGCGGCTGGATTCCTGCGTATATACGCTTCTGGGGCGGGAGCTTGCCTCCACGCTATTGAGCGTGAAAAGCGAGGCCGACGGGATGCGCGTGACGGGCTTCACATCATCCCCCTCCGCCGGGCGCGGCAACCGAAGCGCGCAGTACTTCTTCTGCAACGGGCGGTACATACGGTCGGCGCTTTTGCAGGCCGCGGTGGAGCAGGCGTATAAAAATACGCTCCTTACCGGGCGCTATCCCGCGTGCGTGCTGTATCTGGACATGGGCTTCGGCAGCGTGGACGTGAACGTGCACCCGGCCAAGACCGAGGTGAAGTTCTCATATGAGAAGAAGGTGTTCGACCTTGTTTATCACGCGGTGCTGCTTGCGCTGGAGGCCGAGGACCGCACGGCGGCGATAGAGCTGTCCGCGTCCACGAAGCGCGCGGCGGGCCTCACCGGCGCGCCGGCGAAGCCGGCCTCCGCCCCGGCAGCTGCGGAGCCGCCGCACGCATCGCCGCGCCCGGCGCCCGCGATACCGGTGCAGGGTGGGTATACGAACGCCGCGCCCCGCATGACGGCACAGAGCGCCCCGCGCGATGACTTTTACCGGCGCATGAGCGCGCAGGAATACCGCGGCTTTGCATCCGGCGGGCAGAAAGCCCCGCATGAAGCGGCGATGAAAAACGCCTCCGTGCCGTATCAGACGCGCATGGAAATGCGCCCCGCCGCACCCGCCGTGCCGGAAATGGCGGAGCTTACGCCCGCGCGCGCGGAAAACGCCGGGATATCAACGGCGGAGAGCGCCGCTTCCAACAAAAATGTTGAAAACTCTGTTCAAAATGTTGAAAGCCGCCCCGTGCCCGACCACAAGATACTGGGTGAGGGCTTAAAGACCTACATCATTGCGGAGATGGACGGACAGCTCATATTCATCGACAAGCACGCCGCGCATGAGCGCATGATATTCGACCGCCTGAAGCAGCAGAAAAACGGCGTCATGTCACAGCAGCTTCTCGTGCCGGTGACGCTGCGCCTCGACGGCGAGGACGCGGAGCTTATAGAGAAAAACGGCGAGCTTTTAACCGAGCTGGGCTTTGAGATAGAGCCGTTCGGCGCGTCGGAGTACGTGCTGCGCGCGCTTCCGGCGGATATGGAGCCGGGCGACGCCGCCGCGGCGGTGGAGGAGATATGCGAAAAGCTGCGCCGGGGAAAGACGCTCGACCCCGAAAGCGCGCGGGATGAGATACTGCACACGGTGGCCTGCAAGGCCGCGATAAAGGCGGGCTGGGATACGGACGAGAAGGAGCTTGCCCGCATCGCGGACGCGGTGCTGTCGGGCGCGGTCAAATACTGCCCGCACGGGCGGCCCGTCTCCGCCGTGATAACGAAAAAAGAGCTGGACAAAATGTTCAAAAGGATAGTGTAGGCGATAAGCGCGCCAGCGCGCGGGAAGGGAGGCGGCGCCGTTGGAAAAGGTGATAGTGATAGCGGGGCCGACGGCCTCCGGCAAGACGGCGCTGGCGATAGAGCTGGCGCGCAGCCTCGGCGGGGAGATAGTCTCGGCGGACTCCATGCAGATATACCGCGGCATGGACATCGGCACGGCCAAGGCAACGCCGGAGGAGCGCGCGCTGGCGCCGCACCATATGCTGGACGTTGCGCCGCCGGAGGAGAGCTATTCAGCCGCGCGCTACGTGGAGGACGCGGCGCGCTGCTGTGAGGATATAATATCGCGCGGCGGCGTGCCCATCATCGCGGGCGGCACGGGGCTATACATAGACTCGCTCATATCCGGGCGCAGCTTTGCCGCGCGCGACGAGGATGAAAACGTGCGCGCCGCGCTTTACGAAAGATACGACAGCGAGGGCGGCGCGGCCATGCTGGATGCACTGCGCAAGATAGACCCCGAGCGCGCCGCGCGCCTTGCCCCCGGCGACAGGCGGCGCATAGTGCGCGCGCTGGAGATATACGCCGTCACGGGGCAGACCGCCACGGCGCACGACGCGGCCACGCGCGCCATTCCGCCGCGATATGACGCGGCGCGGATAGTGCTGGGCTTTGCCCGGCGGGAAGCGCTTTACGCGCGCATAGACGCGCGTGTGGACAAAATGATAAAGGACGGCCTTTTTGACGAGGTTGAGGCGCTTTTATCGCGCGGCGTGGGCGCGGAGTGCACGGCGATGCAGGCGATAGGCTATAAGGAGGCCGTGCGCGCCCTTCGCGGCGAGATGAGCCGCGCCGAGGCCGCGGAGCTTATAAAGCTCAACAGCCGCCGCTATGCCAAGCGGCAGATGACATGGTTCAGGCGCTGGGAGGATGCGCTGAGGATAGATTGGGAGGACGCGCCCGATTTTGAACGGGCACGGCGGGTTTCGACGGAATTTTTGCACAGCCGCGGTATATCATAATGTACCGCGCCCATGCATACGCGGGCGCGAGAATACATTAAAGAGAAGCGGCGCAGGAAGCCGCTTCAGAAAAAGGAGTTGGCTGAAATGCAGAAAACGCAGAATCTCCAGGACATCTTTCTCAATCAGGTCCGCCGGGAAAAGCAGGTGGTGACCATGTTCCTCATGAACGGGTTCCAGATGCACGGCACGGTGAAGGGCTTCGACGGCTTCACCGTGATACTCGATTCCGACGGCAAGCAGCAGCTTATCTATAAGCACGCGATATCCACCATCGTTCCGCCGAAATCGCTGGAGCTTGAGCTTGATACATAAGCCGCGGCGCGCCCTGTCCTCATTTACGGGCGCGGTGGCGTCGGTGCTGTTCGCGGCGGCGTGCGCGTATATCATCGCGCATTTTGCCGCCGGGAGCGCGCCCGGCTTTGCCGTGGCGCGGCTGTGCACGCTCAGTCGCGGCGCGGCGCTCGACGGGATAGTCATAAGAGACGAGCGGGCGCTCTCCGCCGCCGCGCCCCCGTCCGTGCTTTATGCGGATGGGGCGCGCGCCTGCGCGGGCTCTGCCGTCGCGGAGACGGCGGAGGGAGAAGAGATATCAACTGACGCCTCGGCGCTGTTCTTCTCCGGCACGGACGGGCTTGAATACCTCACGCCGGAGGACGTGCAGCCCCTCACGCCGGAAAAGCTCGCCGCGCTCATGCGCGCGCAGCCGCGCGAGGACGAAGGGCGCTTCGGCCGCCTTGTGCGCGGCTTTGCGTGGTACTACGCCGCGTCGGCGGCGACGGCGGCGGATGCGCAGACGCTTTCGCCGGGGCGGTATAAGCTCCGCTTCGACGGCTTTGACGAGGCGCTGGACGCGCGCCTTCTCACAAACAATGATAACGCTCTGCTCTTTCGCGTGATGAGCGGGAGGAGCGGGTATATGAGCCTGCGCCGCTGCGCCGCGCGGCTCATCACGGAGGAGCGCACGGGGCTTCTGCTTCCGGCCTCGGCCGTGGAAACCGACGGCGCGGGGAATGAATACGTTTACCGCTGTACGGCCGGCGGGTATGAGCGCACGGCCGTGCAGATAATATACAAGGACGGGGACGCCTGTCTTGCCGGAACGGGCGGCGCGCTCGAAAACGGCGGCAGGGTGCTTGCCGACTGGAGGGATAAGGATGACGGCGGATATAGCTGAAAACGTGGCGCGCGCGAAGGAGAACATCTCCCTCGCGGCGAAGCGCGCGGGCAGGGCGGCGGAGGATATATACCTCGTCGGCGCGACGAAGATGAACGACGCCTCCCGCGTGCGCGAGGCCATATGCGCGGGGCTGCCCATATGCGGGGAGAACCGCGTGCAGGAGCTTTTGCAGAAAAACGCCGGGCACGCATACGACGGGGCGCGGCTGCATTTCATCGGCCACCTGCAAAAGAACAAGGTGCGGCAGATAGTCGGGCTTGTCGAGCTTATACACAGCGCGGACTCCGAGGCGCTGCTGCGGGAGATAGACCGCGTCGCGGCGTCGCGCGGCGTCGTGCAGGATGTGCTGCTGGAGGTGAACATCGCCGGGGAGAGCGCAAAGTCCGGCTTCGCGCCGGAGGAAATACCCGCGGCGATAGCTTTTGCGGGCGGACTTGAGGCCGTGAGAGTGCGCGGATTGATGGCTGTGCCCCCGATTTGCGCCTGCGGAGAAGAAAACCGGCCATATTTTGCCCGCATGAATCAGCTTTTTATTGACAATGGCGAAAAAAAATACGATAATGTACATATGGACTTTTTGTCCATGGGCATGAGCGGGGATTATATGACCGCGATAGAGTGCGGGGCGAATATGGTTCGCCTCGGCACGGCCATTTTCGGGCCGCGCGATTACGGCGCATGACGGCCCGCGCGCACTGTGCGCGGCCGCCCCGGCTCCTTTCACCGGGCGGCAGTATCATACTACGGAGGCAATGCCATGGGTTTCATGGATGAACTTAGAAAACTGACACAACCCTACGACGACGAGGACGACTTTTTCGAGGGGGCGGACGTGCAGTATAAGCCGCAGCCCCAGGCACAGCAGCAGCCCCAGTCCGTCAGCCGGGAGCAGGCGCTGTTTGAAAGCTCCTTCGGCGGCGGTGATGGCGGCTATTCAGAGGCGCAGCCGCAGCGCCGTCCGGCGGCCAAGAACCCGAAGGCCGCGCAGGCGAAGCCAGCCGGTCTCGGCGGCATCATAAAGCAGCAGGCACAGCCGCAGCCGCAGGCCGCGCAGAATCCCGACGGAAGCCTTTTCGGCAACCTCGGCAAGCCCAAGCAGCCGAAGCGCGAGGGGCGCGTGAACTTCGGCGGGAGAGAGGCGCAGGTCATCCTCTTCTCACCCAAGACCTTTGACGAGGCCGGGGAGATAGTCAATCACATCCGCGCAAACCGCAGCGTCGTGATGACGCTGGAGGGGCTGCCGTCGGAGACGGCGAGGCGGCTTCTCGACTTCATTTCGGGCATAGCCTACGCCCTTCAGGGGAAAATTACTCCCGTGTCCGCAAAGACGTATTTCGTCACGCCGCAGAACGTCGATATCCTCGGCGCGCAGGGCGAACAGCCCGAAAGCGACGGACAGTACCTTTGAGAAGGCCCGCGGCGCGCCGCGCGCCCTCATATAAATAAGCCAAGTTTTACGAAAGGTGGAAATATATATGATTACTGCTCAGGATATTCGTGAAAAGACCTTTGAGAAGTCCCGAATAGGCGGCTATGACATGGCGTCTGTGGACGATTTTCTGGAGGAGCTTGCCGACGACGTGACCGCGTACCAGAAGGAAAACGCCGTTCTGAAAAGCAAGATGAAGGTCCTTGTGGACAAGATAGAGGAATACCGCGCCAATGAGGAAGCCCTCAATATGGCCGTGCTCTCCGCCCAGAAGCTGGCGGTGCAGATAGAAAACGACGCGCGCACGCGCTCCGCGGCCATGATAGAAGAGGCCGAGCAGCAGGTAAAGGCGCGCGTGGGCGGCATAGAGGCCGAGACCGAGAAGCAGGAGAAGCGCCTTGCCGACGCGAAGGCCGCGACGGAGAAGTTCTTCGAGGCGGCGCGCGCCCTGTGCAATACGCAGCTGAGGAACCTTGACGCGATAAGCAGCGGCATGACCGCGGCCCAGCCGGCCGCCGCGCCCGCTTCGGAAAGCGCCGACGTGGACAGCGCCGTGCGCAGCATTGAGGAGTCCGTCTCCAAGCTCAGACCCGAGCCGCCGGTGAAAATGGATCTCTCCTCGGCGATGAAGCCCACGGCCAAGCCGAAGAAGAATTTCGACAGCACCCAGACCTTCACCCTTTGAGCTTTACCTTTCACACGGGGCGGGCGCTTGACGCACGCCCCGTTAACAGCCGCGCGCGCGTACCACGTGTGCGCGATACCGCGCCGGCAACAAACAAATAGAGATATACAGGAGTTAAAAACACATGGCACAGGATTTCAATTCTACTCTCAATCTCCCAAAAACCGATTTTCCCATGCGCGCCGGCCTCCCCAAGCGTGAGCCGGAGATGCTAAAGCACTGGGAAGAGCTGGACATCTACAACGAGATGCTGAAAAAGAACGAGGGTCATCCCCGCTTCAACCTGCATGACGGCCCTCCCTTCTCCAACGGCGATATACACATGGGGCACGCGCTCAACAAGTCCATAAAGGACTTCATCACGCGCTCCTACGCGATGCGCGGCTACTACACGCCGTACATCCCCGGCTGGGATAACCACGGAATGCCCATCGAAAGCGCCATTATAAAGGAGCAGAAGCTCAACCACAAGGCCATGAGCGTGGCGGACTTCCGTTCCGCCTGCGAGGCGTATGCGGAGAAGTATATCCACCGCCAGATGGACGGGTTCAAGCGTCTGGGCGTCATTGCCGACTGGGAGCACCCCTACAAGACCATGAACCGCGGCTTCGAGGCCGACGAGATCCGCATCTTCGGAAGAATGTACAAAAACGGCCACATCTATAAGGGCCTCAAGCCCGTTTACTGGTGCGCCAAGGACGAGACGGCGCTGGCCGAGGCGGAGATCGAGTATCAGGACGACCCCTGCACCACCGTGTACGTCAAGTTCCCCATGAAGGACGACATGGGCAAGCTTTCCCATATCGACCACAGCAGGCTTTACTTCGTCATCTGGACGACGACCATATGGACGCTGCCCGGCAACCTCGCCATCGCCCTGCACCCGGACGAGGCCTACGCCCTTGTCAAGGCCCCCAACGGCGAGATATACATCATGGCCGAGGCGCTGACCGAGAAGGTCATGAAGATCGGCGGCTTCGACAGCTATGAGATCATCGAGACCCACCCCGGCCGCTTCTTTGAAAACATGCTGGCGCAGCACCCCTTCCTTGACAAGCCCTCGCGCCTGCTGCTGGCCGACTATGTCACGATGGACTCCGGCACGGGCTGCGTGCACACCGCCCCCGGCTTCGGCGCGGACGACTATCAGACCTGTATGCGCTACGGCATCGAGATGGTCGTGCCCGTGGACGATCAGGGCCGCCACACCGACTATGCCGGTAAGTACGCCGGGATGAAGACGGAGGAGAGCAACCCCGTCATTCTCAACGACATGAAGGAGAGCGGGATGCTCTTCGCTTCCGAGGAGATAGTCCACTCCTATCCGCACTGCTGGCGCTGCAAGAGCCCGATAATCTTCCGCGCCACGCCGCAGTGGTTCTGCTCCGTCGATTCCTTCAAGGATGAGGCAATCGCCGCATGCGAAAACGTGCGCTGGCTTCCCGCGTGGGGCAAGGACCGCATGGCCGCCATGATCCGCGAGCGCGCCGACTGGTGCATTTCCCGCCAGCGCCGCTGGGGTCTGCCCATCCCCGTGTTCTACTGCGGCGACTGCCATAAGCCCGTCTGCACCGACGAGACCATAGAATCCGTCGCCGCCATCTTTGAAAAGCGCGGCAGCAACGCGTGGTTTGAGGACGACGCGGCGCAGCTTCTGCCCGAAGGCTTCGTCTGCCCGCACTGCGGCGGCACGCACTTCACCAAGGAGACCGACACGCTGGACGGCTGGTTCGACTCCGGCTCCACCCACTACGCGGCGATGCAGCGCGATCAGGGCTTCTGGCCGGCCGACATGTATATGGAGGGCGGCGACCAGTACCGCGGCTGGTTCCAGTCGTCTCTGCTGGTGGCTGTGGGCGCGCTGGGCAAGGGCGCGCCGTATAAGGAATGCCTCACCCACGGCTGGACTGTTGACGGCGAGGGCCGCGCGATGCACAAATCCCTCGGCAACGGCGTCGATCCCGCCGATATGATAAAGGAGTTCGGCGCGGACATCGTGCGTCTGTGGGCCGGCTCTGCCGACTATCATGTGGACGTGCGCTGCTCGAAGGATATCTTCAAGCACCTCAGCCAGAACTACCTCAAGTTCCGCAACACCGCGCGCTACTGCCTCGGCAACCTCGACGGCTTCGACCCGGACGACCTCGTCGCGCCGCAGGATATGCTGGAGCTTGACCGCTGGGCCATCACCAAGCTCAACGAGCTTATCGCCAAGGTCGATGAGGCCTACAACAACTACGAGTTCCATATAGTTTCCCACGCGATAAACGACTTCTGCGTGGTGGAGCTTTCCAGCTTCTATCTCGACATTATCAAGGACAGGCTCTACTGCGAGGCGAAGGACAGCCTCAAGCGCCGCAGCGCGCAGACGGCGCTGTGGATGATCCTTGACAGCATGACGAAGATGTTCGCCCCCATTCTCGCCTTCACCTGCGACGAGATATGGCTGGCAATGCCGCACAGAAGAAGCGACGACGCGCGCAACGTCGTGCTGAACATCATGAACAAGCCCTTCGCGGAATACGCGCTCGACGCGCAGACGCTTGCAAAGTGGGATGCGCTCATCTCCCTGCGCAGTGACGTCAACGGTGTGCTGGAGTCCGCCCGCGCGGACAAGCGCATCGGCAAGCCGCTGGAGGCCGCCGTCACGCTGCACGCTGTGGATGACGCCTCGCGCAAGGCCGTCGAGGCTGTCGAGACCATGAATCTCGCCGAGCTTTTCATCGTGTCCAAGTGCCTTATCTCCGACGAGGACGAGACGGCCGAGGGCGCTGTCATAGGCGAGGGCGTCAACAATCCGGGACTGAAGATCTCCGTCACGGAGGCGCCGGGCGTGAAGTGCCCGCGCTGCTGGATGCATTCCGAGCAGGCAGACCCCGAGACGGGGCTGTGCCCGCGCTGCGCCGCCGTCGTGGCCGCGCTGTAAGGCGTCCGGTGCAACAAAATTCGCGCGCCATCTAAGCGATGGCAGATAGGAGAAAGATATGCTGTATGCTATAGTCGGTATTCTGGTCATAATCCTTGACCAGGGGGTGAAGTTCTGGGTCACGCAGAACCTTATGGTGGACGTGATAACCGAGCCTTTGATACCCGGCGTTCTCAGTCTTGTCCGGCTGCATAACGATGGCGCCGCCTTCAGCTTTCTGGCGGGCGGCGGGGCGAGGATATATTTCATCATCCTCACTGCTGTGTTCACGATCGCCGTGGTAATCGCGCTTGTCACGAATTTCATCAACGGCAGCTTCGGCCGCTGGTGCCTCGTGCTCGTGACGGCGGGCGGACTTTCCAACTGCCTTGACCGCGTGCTGTACGGCTACGTGGTGGATATGTTCAAGGTGGATCTGTTCGACTTCGCCGTGTTCAATGTGGCGGATATCTTCATCACGGTGTTCAGCCTGCTGTTCATCATCTATATAATCTTCGGCGGCGAGGGCAAGAAAACGGATGAGCCCGACGAGTTCGACGAGGACGACGATGAGGACGCCGACCAAGCGCCCGTCAGCGGCAGCTTCAAAAAGGCGCGCGAGGCCCAGAAGGCCGAGCGCAGCGCCAAGGCCATAAAGGCCGCACGGGAGCGCGGCACGGACGGCAGATCGCGCAAATACGCCGAGGACGATGACGACGACGTTGATTCGCCGCGCTTCGGCTTCAAGCGCGCCCGCGCGGAGGAGTCCGCGCCCGCAAAGCGCCCGGCAGAGGGCGCAAAGGCCTCGCGCGCGCAGAAGCCGCTTGAGGGCTTCGGCCAGACGAAGCAGCAGAGCGCCGCACGCGGCACGAAGCCGAAAAAGACGCTGTATGAAGAGGATTACGAGCAGTACAAGGCCGCGCATCCCGAAGTGAAGCAGGGCGCGCGCAAGGCCGCCGCGGCGAAGCCGCAGACCCCGGCCTTCGACCCGTCGGATCCCTTCGCCGAGTGGGAGCGCGCGAACGCGCGCGTCGAGTCGCGCCAGAACAGCAGCTACACGGCCAAGGCCATGGGCGTTGCGCAGAGCGAAACGACGCAGGAGCAGCCGCGTAAAAAGGCGCCCATCATAACCGAGAGCACGCGGGAGGATATCCCCGCCGCGGCGCCCGCAGCGGCCCCGGCGGCGAAGCCCGCGGCATCCTCTGCATCCGCCGCGCGTCCGGCGGCCCCGGCGGCGAAGCCCGCAGCATCCTCTGCATCCGCCGCGCGTCCGGCAGCCCCGGCGGCGAAGCCCGCACCATCCTCTGCATCCGCCGCACGTCCGGCAGCCCCCGCGGCAAAGCCGCAGACTCCGGCCGCAAAGCCGTCGAGCGACGCGGACTTCTCTCTTGACGACATCCTCAACGAGTTCAAGTAATGGAAGAAAATATTATCATTATCTCTGCACAGGAGAGCGGCGAAAGACTCGACGCTCTCCTTGCGCGCAGTATAGAGGGGCTTTCCCGCAGTGCGGCGCAGCGCCTTATCGACGCGGGGCTCGTCACCTGCGCGGGGCAGGCGCTTAAAAAGAACCGGCGCGCCGCGGCGGGGGAGGAGTATGAGGTGTGTATGCCCGCAGCGGAGGAAGCGCCGCTGACGGCGCAGGATATCCCGCTGGACATAGTCTATGAGGACGACGACCTCATCGTCGTGAACAAGCCGCGCGGCATGGTCGTGCACCCCGCGCCCGGACATCCCGACGGCACGCTTGTAAACGCGCTGCTGTTCCACTGCGGGGATTCGCTCTCCGGCATCGGGGGCGAGCGCCGCCCCGGCATAGTCCACCGCATAGACAAGGACACCTCGGGCCTGCTCATCGCGGCGAAGAACGACTTTGCACATCAGGCACTGTCGGCGCAGCTTGCCGACAGAAGCCTCTCCCGCCGGTATGAGGCCGTCGTGCGCGGCCGTCTGCGCGAGGACGCGGGCACGATAGACCGCCCCATCGGCCGCCACCCGGCGGACCGCAAGCGCATGGCCGTCACGGAGAGGAATTCGCGCCCCGCCGTCACGGACTGGCGCGTTATCGCGCGCTACAACGGCTATACCCATGTGGAGTGCGCGCTGCGCACGGGGCGCACGCACCAGATACGCGTGCACATGGCCAGCATCGGCCATCCGCTGCTGGGCGACTATACATACGGCGCGCCCTCGCCCGAAAAGGGGCTGGAGGGGCAGTGCCTGCACGCGCGGCGGCTGAAATTCATTCACCCGCGCACACTTGCGCATGTGGAGCTGGAGTGCCCGCTGCCGCAGTATTTCACTGATGTGCTGGCGCGGCTGGGTCAGGAAACAGGCTGATACGAAAGGAAAAGATATGAACATGAAAAACATTACCAAGCTCGTCGCCGGGGTCATCGTGCTGGCGCTGCTCATCGCGGCGGTGGTGTTCGTCGTCCGGCTGTTCGCGGGGCATGTCAGCGGCGTGCTGAACACCGTGCTGGGCATCGTTGTGGTGCTGGCGCTCGTGATCATCGTGGCGTGGATGTTCTGGTACGCCGGGAAGCACAAATAAACGGCGCAAGACGGCATACGGTATAACGCGAAAGCGCAGGGCGAGCGGCCCTGCGCTTTCGGGAGACTGTCGAAAAAGTGGCTTAGCCACTTTTT
>URPU01000044.1 GCA_900549865.1 uncultured Eubacteriales bacterium | reverse complement strand
TAACAAACTTTCAAGAAATTAGAACTTTCCCCGTTAAAATCCCGTTAATATGCCCACCCGCGCCCTGCCCCCCGCACATATCCCCGGCGCACAGCATAGATTGTTACAGGCGGGGAGACTTTCGCACAGCCCGCCTCAAATCCATCTTTCGGAGGAAAGCCATGGCGGAAAACGACAGCTATTCTACGAAGATATATACCAACAACTGCAACGGAAGCTGCGGCTGCTGCGGCTGCGGAAGCAACGTCGGCCCGGCCGGGCCGATGGGCCCGCAGGGCCCCGCCGGGCCGCAGGGACAGCAGGGGATACAAGGGCCGCAAGGCCCCGCCGGACCTGTCGGCCCCACCGGCGCGACCGGAGCAACCGGCGCGACCGGCCCCGCTGGCCCCCAGGGAGAGACCGGCCCGCAGGGACCGGCTGGCCCCACGGGTGCAACGGGAGCCACAGGCGCCACCGGCGCAACAGGCCCGCAGGGGCCTGCCGGTACAGCGGCGACGAATGAGAACGCGCTGCTCTATAACGCCGCGGCGCAGACCGTGGCAAGCGGCTCTGCGCTTGCGCTGCCCACGAACGTGATAAATTCCACCGGGGACATTACGGCCTCCGGAACGACCGGCGTGACGCTTGCGGCGGGGCAGTATCTGGTCACGTTTGCAAGCGACGCCTCCGTCGCCGATGCCGGAACTCTCGGCGCGGCCCTTGCGCTCGACGGCACGGCGCTGCCCTATGCCGTCACCGCGGAGACACAGTCCGCCGCGGGCGGAGACAGGATAACCCTCACCGCGATAGTCAGCCCGACGGCGGCGCAGACGCTGACCGTGCTGAACAACAGCGGCACGAGCAACACCTATGCCAACAGCACGCTTACGGTAGTGAAGCTGGCCTGACGCGGCGAACCGAAGGGGCGGCGTCCATTGCGGACGCCGCCCCGATTTGCTGCTTCAAGGTATCAGCCGTATATCAGATTGTCGTTTATCGCCTTCACCGCTGCGGCGTCGAACTTGACGCTCTCGCGGTCGTAGGTGACGAAGCCGTTTATCTCATCCTCAACGTCGCTGAGCTGCGTATATACGCTGGCGGCCAGACCGGCCTCGCGCGCGGGCAATATCTGCCGGGCGAAAAGCGCGGCGTAAGCCCTGCCAAGAGCCTCGCGCGTTTTGTACGCGCGGTAGCCGAAGTTGACGTTGTTCCACGTGTGCCCCTCAACGGGCAGATTGTACCCGCCGAATTCGGACAGCACCACCGCACGCCCCAGCGCGTCGGGCTTGAAGCGGTACGGATAGAAGTAGACGTGCAGGCTTTTTATCTGCCCTATGCCCTGGTCGTGCCAGCCGCTCGCGTGGTCAATGGTGCGCGTGGCGTCCTTCGCCCCAATGCGGCGCACGGCCTCGGCCGCGTCAAACTGGCCCCAGCCCTCATTGAACGGCACCCACATCACGATGCACGGGCAGTTGTAAAGCTGTGTCGTCAGCTCGTCCAGCTCCCGGTAATACTGCGCGCGCCCTTCCGCGTCCTCGCGGGCGAAGCGCTTATAGTCATGGTCGTTCTTGTGGCGGCGTGTTATCAGCGGCGCTGAAATGGTTATCGGGTCATATTTTCCGCCGCCGTTCATCATGTCCTGCCAGACAAGCATGCCCAGCCTGTCGCAGTGATAGTACCAGCGCATCGGCTCTATCTTGATGTGCTTGCGCAGCATGTTGAAGCCCATGCTCTTTATAAGCTCAATGTCGTACACGAGCGCCGCGTCGCTCGGCGCGGTGTACAGCCCGTCCGGCCAATAGCCCTGATCGAGCACGCCGGAGTGAAAATACGGCCTGCCGTTTAGCATGAGGCAGGGGCGGCCCTTTTCATCCTTGCCTACGCCCACGTCGCGCAGGGCAAAATAGCTGTCCACCTTGTCTGCGCCCAGCTCCGCGGAGAATTCATAAAGCTTCGGCGATTCGGGCGACCACAACTCCGGCGCATCGACTGACACCGTGATGCCGCTGTTCGTGCGCCCCTCTATGCGCCGCCCCTGAAAAACGATGCAGCATTCACGCTCTGCGTCGGACAGCACCGCGATTCGCACCTGTCCGTGCGCTGCGTCCGGCGTTATCCTCAGCGCGCTGATATATTCCTCCGGCACGTGCTCCATCCACACGGTCTGCCATATGCCGCTCTGCGGGGTGTACCATATGCCGCCGCGCTTCGTTTTCTGCTTCCCGCGGGAGAGGGGAACGGCCTCCGTCGCGTCCTGCACGGCGACGGTGAGTATATTCTCGCCATCGGTCAGAAGCGCGCTTATGTCCGCGGAAAAGGCGGTGTACCCGCCCGTATGCTCGGCGGCGAGCGCGCCGTTTACGTATACGCGCGCCGTCTGATCCACCGCGCCGAAGTGCAGCAGCGTCCTTAGACCTGCCTGCCGCGCACACGGCAGCGCGCGCCTGTACCACAGCGTCTGCCCGGGGGCGAGACTGCGCCCCACGCCGGAAAGCGGGGCCTCCGGCGAAAACGGCACGAGAATGCGCCCGTCATATTCCGCGCCCGGCGCGCCGCCGTCCGTTATGGCGTGATCCCAGTAGCCATTAAGATTTACATAACTTTCACGCACCATCTGCGGCCGGGGATATTCCTGCAGGACCGCATTGGCGTCCAGCGCCGCGCCCCAGCGTGTCATCATCGCGCTCATGCCTTGCCCTCCTTGCTTTCCGCGCCCGGCTTTTTCAGCAGCAGCACCGGGGGAATGATAAGCAGCAGCACTATCGCCGCGGCGAGGAAAATGCCCGGCGTCGGCACAGTTTTCACGACGCCCAGCTCCACATACGTGCTGTCTGAGCCGCGTATCACCGCCGCGCCGACGGCGGGGCCGATGATCATCGGCAGCATCACGCCGAATATCATGCGTATGCCCTGAAAATGCCCGGCCTTGCCCTCAGGCGTGTAGTCGCGGATAACGCCGGACAGCACTGCCGTGACGAGCATGTACCCGCTCATCATCACGCAGCCCGCCGCCATCACACCGGCCATGCTGCGCACGAAGTACATCCCCACAAGCCCGATGAACATCACCGCCGCGGCGGGCAGCACGAAGTGCAGCTTGCCAACGCGGTCTATCGCCTTTCCGGAGGCCACGCTCACGACCGACGCCGTTATCAGCACCACGCCCAGCACCAGCGCGTAATTATCTATCTTGAGGTAATTCTGCATGTAGATTATGAGATAGGGGAAGAACACCTGCACAGCCACGGAGAACAGGCAGAACGCCGCAAAGGCGAGGTACAGCGCGCGGTTATCCCGTATCACATCCGGGCGAAGCCCGTATACAAGGTTTTTCAGATACGGTTCGTGCCGGGGGCTGATGTCCGGCTCTTTTATAAGAAATATGCCCGCGACGCCCGCCAAAGTGACAAGCGCGCCGAAGATTGCGAAGAACCTCTGCCACTCGCCGCGCTGCGTCATGCCGTCGAAAAGGCCGAAAATTATCAGCATCGACAGAAGCGGCAGCACCGCCAGCACGGATTCCGTCCTGCCGCGGTTCCCGGCGTCGATGGAGTCGGTTATGTACGCGTTGAAGGCGGCGTCGTTCGCGGTCGAGCCGAAGAAGGTCATCACGCAGTCGAGTATGACCACCATCACCGCCGCCGCGGCCGCGGCCTGCGCGGGGAAGAGCTTTGCCGCGTTATCGACCGTGATAAGCCCGAAGGCTGCCGTAGATATGCCCCACAGGATGTAGCCCGCGCAGATGAACAGCTTGCGCTTTCCTACCCTGTCGGAAAGCGCGCCCATCAGCAGCGTCGTCAGCGTCGCCGCGGCGGCGCTCCACCCGACCATGGCGGAGATATAGCGCGGGTCGGTGGATATGGTGTTGTAAAGGAACACGTTGAAATACATGTTCTCTATCGTCCATGCAAACTGGCCGACAAGGCCGATGAGTATCAGCGTCGCCCACATGCGCGCGGAAATTTTCTTCATTTCATTCACCCCGTATATGAATATAGAGGAGTATCCCGTGAACACTCCTCTATATTTTACGATTCAGTATCAGATCCGCTTCCACTTTGCCCCGTGGGGGATGTCCGTGACCTCTATGCCGGCGGCCTTGAGCTCATCGCGGATGCGGTCGGCCTCGGCGTAATTCTTTGCCTTCTTCGCGTCCTGACGCGCCTGTATCTTCGCCTCGACCTCCGCGTCGGCCTCGCCGGACTCGGAAATGATGGTGAAGCCGCCGGAAAGCTGCTCTTTTTTCAGCTCCTCGCGCTTCTTCGCGGCCTTCTCGATGAGACTCAGACTCAGCACGCGGTCGAAGTCGCCGATAACGGCAAGCTTTGTTGCGTCGTTCGTCTTGTACTTGAGCACGTCGTAAAGCGCGGTCACGGCGAGAGAGGTGTTCAGGTCGTTGTCGAGCGCGGCGCAGAACTTCTCCTTCAGCGCGGCGGCCGCGGCCTCGTCATACTCGCCCTCGCCGGGCTTGAGCGCGGCGATCTTGGCGACGAGCTTGCTGTACGCGGTCTGCGCGTTGTCAAGGTTCTCCCACGTGAACACAAGGCCGTTGCGGTAGTGGCTCTGCAGGCAGAAGAGACGGTAGGCGAGCGGGTCATAGCCCTTTTCCTCAAGCAGCGACACCGTCAGAAATTCGCCCTTCGACTTTGACATTTTGCCCGTGGTGGTGTTCAGGTGGTGGACATGCATCCAGAAGTTGCACCATTTGTGCCCCAGATAGGACTCCGACTGGGCAATTTCATTGGTGTGGTGGGGGAAAGCGTTGTCTATCCCGCCGCAGTGGATGTCAAGATCCTCTCCCAGATGCTTCATGGAAATGCCGGAGCATTCTATGTGCCAACCGGGATAGCCCACGCCCCACGGCGAATCCCATTTCAGCGCCTGATCCTCAAACTTGGACTTTGTGAACCACAGCACGAAGTCGTTCTTGTTGCGCTTGTTCGTGTCCTCGTCCACGCCCTCGCGCACGCCGACGGCGAGGTCCTCCTCGTTAAAGTCGTTGAAGATGTAGTAACGCTCGAGCTTGGAGGTGTCAAAGTACACGTTGCCGCCCGCAAAATAGGCGTAGCCCGTGTCCATCAGCTTCGTGATTATCTTGATATACTCGTCTATGCAGTGCGTCGCCGGCTCCACCACGTCGGGCGTCTTGATGTTGAGCTTGCCGCAGTCGGAGAAGAACGCGTCGGTGTAGAACTTTGCAATCTCCATGACGGTCTTGTGTTCACGCTGTGCGCCCTTGAGCATCTTGTCCTCGCCCTCGTCGGCGTCGGAGGTCAGATGCCCCACGTCGGTGATGTTCATCACGCGCTTGACGTTGTAGCCCAGATAGCGCAGGTACTTCTCCAGCACGTCCTCCATGATGTAGGAGCGCAGGTTGCCGATGTGGGCAAAGTGATATACCGTCGGGCCGCAGGTGTACATCTTCACGATGTCGGGATGGTTGGGAACGAATTCTTCCTTTTTGCGTGTTGCCGAATTATAAAGCTTCATGGTCTTTTCCTCTCAATTGAGCAGTCTTATGATTTGAATACGTCGCGGTTGACCCAGAAATAGTGTATGCCGGAGCCGACCGTCGTGATAAGTATGAGCACGGTGAATATCGTGTTTACAGCCGCGGCCTCGGAGAAGAGCATCATTGCGGAAAGCCCCACCATGGTGCAGCCCGTCTTGAGCTTGCCGGACCATGCCGCCGCTATCACGCGCCCCTGCTCCACCGCGATGAGCCGCAGACCGGACACCGCGAATTCGCGGAACAGCACTATCGCCACGCACCAGCCGGGCATCTGCCCGTTCTCGACGAAAAAGCACATCGCGGACAGCACCAGCATCTTGTCCGCCAGCGGGTCCATGAACTTGCCGAAGTCCGACACCTGATTATAGTGCCGCGCGATGTAGCCGTCGGCCACGTCGGAAAGGCAGGCAATTATGTAAACCGCAAGCGCAACGTACAGATGCCCCGTGTATGCCAGAATGAGAAACACCGGGATAAGCGCGATGCGGAACATGGTGATCTTGTTTGCAGTAGTTTTCATCATTTTGTGCATTCCTCCACTTCGCCGAAGAGTATACCATCTTCCGCGCTCTGAATCAATACATTCACCATTTCGCCCTCTGCGGCGCTGCCGGAGAAGAGTACCTGCCCATCTATATCCGGCGAATCGGCGTAGCTTCTTCCGGTGTTCAGCCCCGTCTCGTCATCGACGCCCTCGCACAGCACGCGCAGCGTCCTTCCGACGAAGCCCGCGCAGAATTCGTCCATTATCGGGGCCTGAAGCTCAAGTATGATATCCGCGCGGCGCTGCGCCTCCTCCGCGTCAACGTGCGGCATTTTTGCCGCCGGCGTGCCCTCCTCGGGGGAGAAGGGGAATACGCCCACGCGCTCGATGCGCGCCTCGCGCAGGAATTCGCAGAGCTCTTCAAACTCGGCCTCGCCCTCACCGGGCAGACCCGCGATAAGGCTCGTGCGCAGCACGAGACCGGGGATGCGTTCGCGCAGGGTCTTGAACAGCGCGCGTATCTCTCCGCCGGTGCCGCGGCGGTTCATGGCCTTGAGTATGCCGTCGTTTATGTGCTGGATGGGTATGTCCAGATATTTCACTATTTTGTCGTTCGCGGCAAGCTCGTCTATAAGCTCGTCGTCAAACTGGTCGGGATAGAGATAGTGCAGGCGTATCCACTCCACGCCATCTATCTTCGCAAGCTCTCTGCACAGCGCGGCAAGACTGCGCTTGCCGTAAAGGTCCGTGCCGTAGCGCGTGATGTCCTGCGCGATGACTATAAGCTCCTTCACGCCGTGCGCGGCGAGGTCGCGCGCTTCCTCCACGATGTCCTCCATCCGCCGTGAGCGGTACCGCCCGCGGATAAAGGGAATGGCGCAGAAGGCGCAGAAGTTGTTGCAGCCCTCGGCGATGCGCAGATACGCCCAGCCCGGTCCGGTCGAGACGACGCGCGGTATCTCGTCGATGGGGGCGCTGCTGTCGCCGAAGAGGCTCAGCCTTCGACCCTCCATCACGGCGTCCGCCGCCTCGACGATGCTGCCGAAGCTGCCAACGCCCAGCACGGTGTCTATTTCAGGCAGCTCCTCGCTTATGGAATCCCTGTAGCGCTCGGAAAGACAGCCCGTGACGATAATTCCGCCCAGTCTGCCCGCTTTTTTCAGCTCCGCCATTTCGAGTATGGTGTCGATGGCCTCGCTCTTCGCCGCGTCAATAAAGCCGCAGGTGTTTACAATAACAAGGTCTGCGCCGTCCGCCTCCGGCACGAGCGTGTACCCCGCCTCGCTCATGAGGTAGAGCATCTGCTCGCTGTTGACCAGATTCTTCGCGCAGCCCAGAGATATCAGTGCAAAGCTTTTGTCCATTGCTGTCCTCACTGTTGATCGTCGAATATTTCCGCCCTGTGCCGCTCAAGCGCACTGCGGATCTCCTCCCATGAATACCCGCGCCTGTACAGCGCCTGGCTGAGCTTCCTCACCTCGTCCCGGTCGTCCGGGTCGTGCAGGCGGGAGGAGATGAATTTGTCAATTTTCCCGTCGCCCGCGGGCATCGCGCCGACAGCGCCGTCCCACAGCTCACGGTCTATCCCGCGGCGGCTCAGCTCCGCGCGCACGCGCCCCGCGCCGTAGCCCTTCGCGGCGTAGTGCCGCGCCACGGCGGCGGCGTAGCGCTCATCGTCGATAAGCGAATGCTCCGCAAGCCACGCCGCGCAGTATTCCGCGGTGTCCTCGTCCTCGCCCTTTTCGATGAGCTTTTTTTTCAGCTCCGCGCGCGACATGGCCCTGCGCGAAACGTATTCTATCGCGCGTTCCCGCGCCAGTGCGCGCGCCGAGGCGGTTTTCAGGGCGTTCACCGCCTCGCCGTCCAGCTCTCTCCCGGCGTAAAGGCGCATGTCCGTGACGACGCCCAGCGTAGTTTTGACCTCGCTTCCGTCGTCAAGGCCGACGGTCAGCCGCCCCGGAGAGGTCTGGCGTATGCCTGTTATCAGCATCAATCCTCGTCAAAGTCGGCGGCGCTCACGTCCACGGCCTTCGCCGCGGCGGCCTTCGCCTCGCGCTGTGCGCGCGGGCTGAGCTTGTACGCGTTCTCGCGCACCTGCTGCTCTATCTTGTCTGCGACCTCGGTGTTGTTTTTCAGATATTCCTTCACGGCGTCGCGGCCCTGCACGCGCTGTCCGTCCACGGTGAACCACGCGCCTGCCTTGTCGATTATCTCCAGCTTCACGGCAAGGTCGATTATCTCGCCTATCTTGGAGATGCCCTCGCCGTACATGATGTCGAACTCCGCCTCGCGGAAGGGGGGCGCGACCTTGTTCTTTACGACCTTCGCGCGCGTGCGGTTGCCCACCATTTCCCCATTCACCTTCAGCGTCTCTATGCGGCGCACGTCGATGCGCACGGAGGAATAGTACTTTAGCGCAAGTCCGCCTGGCGTCGTTTCGGGGTTGCCGTACATCACGCCTATCTTCTGGCGGAGCTGGTTTATGAAAATAACGGTGCAGTTGTTCTTGGATATCGCGCCCGCCAGACGGCGCATGGCCTGACTCATCAGCCTTGCCAGCGCGCCCACGACCGTGTCGCCGACCTCGCCCTCAAGCTCCACGCGCGGGATAAGCGCCGCGACGGAGTCTATCACGACCACGTCCACCGCGCCCGAGCGCACCAGAGATTCCGCAATGTCCAGCGCCTGCTCGCCGGTGTCCGGCTGGGAGATGAGAAGGCTGTTTATGTCCACGCCCAGCGCCTGGGCGTAGCCCGGCTCCAGCGCGTGCTCAACGTCGATATATGCCGCGTCTCCGCCCGCCTTCTGCGCCGATGCGACGGCGTGCAGGGCAAGCGTCGTCTTGCCGGAGGCCTCCGGCCCGTATATCTCTATTATGCGCCCCTTCGGCAGCCCGCCGATGCCCAGCGCCAGATCGAGCGACAGAGAGCCCGTGGACAGCGCCTCCACGTTGATGGAGATATCGTCGCCCAGGCGCATTATCGTGCCCTTGCCGTAGTCCTTTTCGATTTTTGCTATCGCGGTCTCAAGCGCCTTTTTCTTGTCGCTTATCGCCGGTGCGGCGACAGACGCCTTTTTCTTTTCTGCCATTTGCGTTATCCTCCCTCTTTATCCTTCGTCACATTCTGCCGAATACCACCCGGTCGATGCCGAGCGTGTCCTTGCGTGTGTCCGTATAGCCGAAGCCTGCCGCCGAAAGCATGTCCCGCACGGCCTGCGCCTGACCCTCGCCCACCTCGAAAAGCAGGTATCCGCCCTGACGCAGCAGAGACTTCCAGTATTTTATTATCGCCTTGTAGAATTTCAGCCCGTCCTCGCCGCCGTCGAGCGCCCATACGGGCTCAAAATCCTTCACGGATACGTCCAGCGTTTTTATCTCCTCCGACGCTATGTACGGCGGGTTCGACACTATCATGTCAAATTCGCCGATGCCCAGCGGGGGAGAGGACAGAGCATCCGCCTGCATACATATCACGCGCGAGATGAGCTTCTGCGCGGCGATGTTCCTGCGGCAGACCTCCAGCGCGTTCGCGCTTATGTCTATCGCAACCAGCCGCGTCGCCGGCATTTCGTGCCCAATGGCGCAGGTGATGCAGCCGCTGCCGCAGCACAGGTCAAGTATGCGCGCGTTCATCTTCCGCCCTGTCAGAAGCTCCTTCGCCGTGTCCACGAGCTTCTCCGTGTCCATGCGCGGTATCAGCACATCCGGCGTCGTGACGATGGGCAGCCCGTAAAACTCCCATGAGCCGGTTATGTATGCCACAGGCTCACCGCGCAGGCGGCGCGCGATGTATTCCGTCACGGTGTCCTCTATCTTGTTGCTGGCGTAAAGGCTCATGTCGCGCAGAAGCTGCGCCGTCGTCTTTCCGGCTGCGCCCGCCACAAGCAGCTTCGCCTCAAGGCTGAACGCCTCCACGCCGCTTTGCCGCAGCAGATTGCGCGCGGAGAGGTAAATGTCGTTATAGGTCCTCATGTCTCTTTGTCACCTGCCCCACTCGTCGCTGCCCTTTTCCTCGGGAATGACAAGCTCCATCGCGCGTATCGCGCACTCTATCATGCCGTCGTCCGGCTCGTTCGTCGTCATATGCTGAAGCCACTTGCCCGGCGCGGACAGCGCGGCGGAAAGCCAGTTGTCGTGCAGGCCGCACCAGCGGTTTATCTCATAGCTTATGCCCACCACCACCGGCAGCAGCAGCAGGTGATACGCCATGCGCGCAAAGCTGTTGTCCGCGCGCACGACGGAGTTGACAAGTATGCTCACCACAACCACGACGAGAAGAAAGCTCGTGCCGCAGCGCGGGTGGAAGCGCGACTCCGGCCGGACGTTCTCCACCGTCAGGGGCTTTCCGTGCTCATAGCAGAATATCGTCTTGTGCTCTGCCCCGTGATAGGAGAAAAGCCTTTTCACGTCCGGGGAGAGACAGCACAGACGCATGTATATGAGCAGTATTGCCACGCGCACCACGCCCTCTGAAAGATTGCGCACCACGTAGTTTGTCTTCAGCGCCGGGATAAGCCCCACTATGAAGGCCGGCAGGAATATGAACAGAAACAGCGACAGCGCGATGCCCAGCACGACAGCCGTGCCGATGATGAGCTTCTGCGCCTGTTCGGCAGGGAAGTGCTTTTCTATCCACTGATCCAGCTTGTCCGGCTCGCCCTGCTCCTCCAGCGGGACCAGCGAGGCCGAGTAGGTCAGCGCGTTCATCCCGTTGACGAGCGAGGACAGGAATATCGCGCAGCCGCGTATCAGCGGCCAGCCCAGTATGGGGTACCTGTCCTTTACGAATTTCAGCTCCTCCGTCTTCTCCACAAGGCCGTCGGCCGTGCGGCACACGATGGCCTGCTTTTTCGGCCCGCGCATCAGTATGCCCTCTATCAGCGCCTGCCCGCCTATGGATGTGCGGAAGGAGCGGCTGTCTTTTTTGTCTGCCATATGTTTTGACTTCCTTGGATATGTTATCTTTACTTTGCCGTCAGCGGCAGCGTGATCGACACCCTGCATCCGCCGCCCTCGGCGTTTTCTATTTTCAGCTCGCCGTTGTGGCGGGTGATTATCTCGTCGCACACGGAAAGGCCTATGCCCGTTCCGCGGTTTTTGGAGCTTCCCTTGTAGAACTTCTCCTTCACGTGCGGCAGCTCTCCCTCGGGGATGCCATGCCCGTGGTCGCGGAAGATTATGTGCACGCCGCCCGCGTCCGCGCTGAGCGATACGTCCACGCTCTCGCCGTCGCCGCCGTGCTTTGCCGCGTTGTCCAGCAGGTTCAGAAATACCTGCTTCAGCCTCTCCGGGTCGCCGGGGATGAGCGGGATCTCTGCCGGGGGCGCTGTGTAGTTGACCTTCATCCCGGCCTGCTTTATAAGCTCGCCGTAGGTGAAAAGCGCGTCCTCCAGCTCTGCCGCGATGTCGATAAGCTCCACGCGCAGGTTGAAGCGCCCGTCCTGTATCCTCGTGAACTCCAGCAGCTCCGCCACCATGCCCGTCAGCCTTTCGGCCTCCTTGGATATGATGTGTATGCCGCGCAGAGAATCACCCTGCACCGCCGGGTCATATGCGATGGTCTCCGCCCAGCCGGTTATAGCCGTCAGCGGCGTGCGCAGCTCGTGCGACACCTGCGAAATGAACTCCGTCCGCGACTTCTCCGCCACGGCGACCTTCTCCGACATGTCGTTTATCTCCGCCGTGAGACTGCCCAGCTCGTTTTCGTATTTGTCCTCCATCTTTATGCCGTAGCTTCCGCCGGCGATGCGCTTTGCAAACTTCGTCAGCTCAGTTATCGGCGAGGACACGCACTTCCAAAACCAGATGTTCAGCAGCACCATGTAAACGCATACTATCACGAGCACCGCGATGCCCCAGCCGAGATAGCTCCTCGTAATGAGCCATACGCTCAGCAGCAGCAGAATTATTGCGGCGATGGATGAGGCCATAAGCTGACCCTTGAGAGACTTAAACATCAATTCATACTTCCTACTTACTTACGTTCTTACGTTGCGCGCGCCTGCGCGCGGGCGCTCAGTACCCCCACTTGTAGCCGTAGCCCCACACTGTTGTCAGATACTCCGGCTCCGTCGGGTCGGACTCTATCTTTATGCGAAGCCTGCGGATGTTCACGTCCACGGTTTTCAGCTCTCCCGTGAAGTCGTTGCCCCAGACGGCGGCAAGGATGTCCTCGCGGCTCATGGCCTTGCCGGGGTTTTCCATGAACAGCTTCATCAGCATGTATTCTATCTGTGTCAGCTTCAGGCGCTGTCCGTTCTTTTCCAGCGTGCGGTTGCGCGTGTTCAGCACGAACGGGCCGCTCTCTATCTCGGTGCTGGCCTTTTCGTCCTCGCCTATGCCGAGACGGCGGATGAGCGCGTCCACGCGCGCGGTGAGCTCCGCCGGGGAGAAGGGCTTCGTTACATAGTCGTCGGCCCCCGTCATAAGCCCCGTCACCTTGTCTATCTCCTGGCTCTTCGCCGTCAGCATGATTATCCCCATCTTTGAGCCCGTCGCGCGGATGCGGCGGCACACCTCAAAGCCGTCTATATCCGGCAGCATGACGTCAAGCAGCGCCATGCATATGTCCGGGTTCACGCGCAGCTTTTCCAGCGCCATCATGCCGTTTTCCGCCTCTATCGGCTCATAGCCGCTGCGGCGCAGGTTGATGACGACGAAGCTGCGGATGTTGGATTCGTCCTCAAGCACGAGTATTTTCTTCATATTTATGACCTCCCTGTACAGAAGTTATAAACGGCTTTTCAGAAGTGCATAGTTCTTAAAGCGATAGTACTTCAAAATAGCATTCATCAAATTATAACATACCTTTTACAAAATTCCTAGTCAAAGTTTCAAATAAATTTAAATTTTTTTACACAGCAATTACAAGTTATGTTAACCAATAGGAGAAAAACTAAATATTATTGATTATTTTGCCCGCTGCTGGTAAAATATCGTCATGGAAATGAAGAAAAATATCACGGTGGGCATATTGGCGCACGTGGACGCCGGCAAGACGACGCTTGCGGAGGCCATGCTCTACCTTGCAGGAAAAATCAAAAAGCTCGGCCGCGTCGATCACCGCGACAGCTATCTTGACACGCACTGGCTCGAGCGCGAGCGCGGCATCACCATCTTTTCAAAGCAGGCCGTCTTTGATGCTGGCGGCGTGCGCTTTTCGCTGCTGGATACGCCCGGCCATGCCGACTTCTCCGCCGAGACGGAGAGGACGCTTCAGGTGCTGGACTGTGCCGTGCTCGTCATAAGCGGCACGGACGGCGTTCAGGCGCATACGGAGACGCTTTGGCGGCTGCTGCGGCGCTACGGTGTGCCCGTTTTTGTGTTCGTGACGAAGATGGACCTCGGCGTGTGCGATAAGGCCGCGCTCATGTCCGCGCTGACGGCGCGCCTCGGCCCGTGCTGCGTGGACTTTACGGCGGACACGGCCCGCCGGGATGAGGAGGTCGCGCTCAGCTCTGAGCGCGCTATGGATATCTTCGGCGCCTTCGGCGGCTTTGCGGATGATGATATTGCCTCTCTCGTCTCCGCGCGGCTGCTCGTTCCGTGCTTTTTCGGCTCCGGCCTCAGGCTCGACGGTGTGGAGCGGCTGCTGGACGCGCTTGAGAGATACGCTTCTCCCGCGCCCGCCGGCACCGGGTTCGGCGCAAGGGTGTATAAGATCGCGCGCGACGCGCAGGGGCAGCGCATGACGTTCATGAAGCTCACCGGCGGTGAGCTCACTGTGCGCTCCCTCTGCCGGTATGAGGATGAGGACGGCGCGCCGCATGAGGAAAAGATAACCCAGATACGCATCTATTCCGGCGCAAAGTATGAAACGGCGGAGTGTGCGCGCGCCGGGCAGGTCTGCGCCGTCCTCGGCCTGTCGGCCAGCTTTCCCGGTCAAGGGCTTGGCGCGCAGGCGGGCGGGTCCGCCGCCGTGGTGGAGCCCGTCATGAGCTACAGCGTACTCCTTCCGCCGGGGGCCGACGCGCGCGTCGTGTTCCCCAAGCTCCTTCTGCTTCAGGAGGAGGACCCCCAGCTCCATATCGTCTGGAATGAGCGCGCCCGCGGCATTTCCGTGCAGCTCATGGGCAGGGTGCAGGCGGAGGTGTTCAAAAGCCTCGTCAGTGAGCGCTTCGGCGTTGACGTCGCGCTTGACGCGGGGCATATAATGTACCGCGAAACTATCGCCGCCAAGGTGGAGGGCGTCGGCCATTTTGAGCCGCTGCGCCATTATGCCGAGGTGCACCTTATTATGGAGCCGCTGCCGCGCGGCAGCGGCATCGTCGTTGACAGCGTCTGCGGCGAGGATGAGCTTGACCGCAACTGGCAGCGCCTCATCCTCGGCCACGTGCTGGAAAGGCCGCATCCGGGCGTGCTGACCGGCTCTCCGCTGACGGATGTGAAGATCACTCTCGCCGCCGGGCGCGCGCATCTCAAGCATACCGAGGGCGGGGATTTCCGTCAGGCCACCTACCGCGCCATACGGCAGGGGCTCATGCAGGCGGAAAGCGTCCTGTTGGAGCCGTATTATGCCTTCACGCTTGAGGCTCCGCCCGAGCAGATAGGCCGCGCCATATCCGACCTGCGCGCCATGGGCGCGGAGTTTTCCTCGCCCGAGGATGCCGAGGGGCTTCTGCGCGTGCGCGGCGCGGCCCCCGTCGCGGCGATGAACGGCTATATGGCGGAGCTCACGGGCTATACCCACGGACGCGGCCGGCTTGCCCTGCGTCTGGACAGCTATCGCCCCTGCCGCAACGCGCGCGCCGTTATCGACGCCATTGGCTACGACCCGCTTGCGGATACTGAGAACACGCCGGATTCCGTTTTCTGCGCTCACGGCGCGGGCTTTAACGTCAGTTGGGATAAGGTGAAGGATTATATGCACCTTGATAGCTGCCTGCGCGATAAAAGCGCCCCGCCTCCGCCCGCCGCGCCCAGACGCAGCATGAGTATAGACGAGCGGGAGCTTGAGGCCATTATGGAGCGCGAGTTCGGCCCCATAAAGCGCCCGGAATACCGCGCCCCGGCCGTAAACGCGGCCCCGGCAGTCGCCGCGCTGTCCGGCGGGATGAAGCAGTATGTCATCGTGGACGGGTATAACCTCATCTTCGCGTGGGATGAGCTTAAAAAGCTTGCCGCGGATAATATGGATCTTGCCCGCGCGCGGCTCATGGATATACTTTCAAGCTACAGCGGCTTCACGCGCGCCGAGCTTGTCCTCGTGTTCGACGCTTACCGCACGCCGGGCAATAAAGGCTCCCGCGGGGAGTACCATAATATCCACGTGGCCTATACGGCCGACGGCGAGACAGCGGATATGTATATTGAGCGCCTTGCGAACGACATCGGCAGGAACTACGCCGTCCGCGTCGTCACCAGTGATAATCTCATCCGCCTGTCGGCGCTGCGCTCGGGCGTGCTGCGCGCCTCGTCGAAGGAGTTTGCCGCCGAGCTTGAGTGGACGCTTGGCCAGATAGACGCGATATTGAAGAAAACAAATCAGGATGCGCATAAAACGCGGGTGAAAGATGGAAAAGGATGAACTTATAAAGCGGGCGGAGGATCTGTCCGCGCGCTGTGAAAGAAGCGGCTGTGTCACGCATACGGGCTTTCTCACCCCGGCGGAGAGCTACCGCCTTGCCTGCTGGCAGCGGCAGACCGGCACGCCGATGGTGTTTTCCGGCGGCTGTGACGGATGTGAGCGTACCGCGGCCTTCTTCCTGCCGGATTATATGGAGGCCGAATATTTTGACCCCTCCGAGTATGTAAAGGCCATCTGCCTCACGGCGCACTTCGGCACGCCCGGCCACAGGGACTATATGGGCGCGCTGCTCGCCATGGGCATCGGGCGCGAGTGGCTTGGCGACATATGGGTGCAGGACAGCACCGCCTTTGTGTTCTGTATGCCCAGCGTGCTCCGGCACCTGCTCAGCATTGATAAGGTGGGGCGCTGCGGCGTCAGCGCGCAGGAAGTGGCGCTTGACGCCGTGCCCGCGCCGAAAAGAGAGGTGAAAAGCGTTAGCTTTTCCGTCATGAGTCCGCGGCTGGACGCCGTGACGGGCGGCATGTTCTCTCTCTCCCGCACGGAAAGCGCAAAGCAGATCGCGGCGGGCAGCGTCACTGTCAATTATGAGCCCTGCGTCAAGACCGACCTCCCCGTGCGCGAGGGCGATATCATTTCGCTTCGCGGCGCGGGCAAGGGTAAGGTCACCGGCACCGGCGGCACCTCGCGCAAGGGGCGGCTTTTTGTCTACGCGGAGATATATAAATGACTTAAATAACTTGAAAATGATCTGATCCGGATCGAAAGGAGCGCGGCAATGAAAGAAGCTGTGTACCATTTCCCGCTGAACGGTGTGCCCATGGAGATACGCCAGGTGAAAAGCGGACATATAAACGAGACCTATCTTGTCACCACGGATACTGGGGAGAAATACGTCCTCCAGTGGATAAACCGTTTCGTTTTCCCAAATGTGGACGCGCTCATGGGCAACGTCTCAAAGATAAGCGCCTTTCTCCGCGGCCGCGATGAGAAAATGGCGATGATCAGCTACATAGACGCTATCGGCGGCGGAAGCCATTATGACGACGGCGAGGGCGGCTGCTGGCGGATGTACAGATTTGTGGACAACAGCATCTCCCTGCAAAAGGCCGAGAGCGTGGATGACTTTGCCGAAACCGCGCGCGCCTTCGGGCGCTTCCAGTATGTCCTGCGTGATTTCCCGGCCGAAACGCTGGAGGAAACGATAGTCAACTTCCATAATACGCCCGACCGCTACCGCCAGCTCCGCGAGGCGGTGGAAAACGACGCAAAGGGCCGCCGCGCCGGAGTGGGGGAGGAAATTGCCTTTACCCTTTCGTGCGAGGAAAAGGCCTGCCGCCTCCACCGTATGCGTGAGCGCGGCGAGCTTCCCGTGCGCGTCACGCATAACGACACCAAGATAAATAACGCCCTGCTCGACGCTGACACGCGAAAGGCGATATGCGTCATAGACCTTGACACCGTCATGCCCGGCCTTTCGGCCTTTGATTTCGGCGACGCTATCCGCTACGGCGCCAGTACTGCCGATGAGGATGAGCGGGATATCACGCGTGTCCGCCTCGACCTTGCGCTTTATGAGGCCTTCGCGCGCGGCTTTCTTGAGGCCTGCCCCAGCCTAACCCCGGAGGAGATAGCGGTCCTGCCCCTCGGCGCGTATACCATGACGGTGGAGTGCGGCGTCCGCTTCCTCACCGATCATCTCAATGGCGACGTTTACTTCTCCATTGACCGAGAATCGCATAACCTCGACCGCGCCCGCACGCAGTTTGCCCTTGCCCGTGATATGGAGCGGCATTGGGATGAAGTGTGCCGCATCGTCAGCGATGCCGCGCCGCAGCCGTGACCGAGCCATAGCTCCTGCCGTTTGCCCCGCGCCCCTTGGCGGCGGCATTAGCGTTTTCTTCTATGTTAAATTAAATAAGCCTGTTTTAACTTGCCCCTTTAGGTAAGCTTTGCGGAGAACATAAGCTTCCTACTCCTGAAAAATGCCATGCGGCACACGGCGATGATTAAGGAGCTTGCAAATGCACTTGGCGTTGCCGTAAAAGCGCCGAATGATTTACTATACATAGGCACAAATGGGAAACTTGATATAGGTGAGTACGGAGCAGGTAGATTCGTCACATATATACCGAATCAACGGAAAAGGAGAAAATGAAATGAAAGCGTTTGGATACTTTAAAGGCATGCCGTATAGCATTAGTCACGAGGACTTTGACGAGTACCGCAAGTTTAAGAACACTTTGCCAAGAAAAAAATATACGAGCATATGTTACAGGTGGATGCACGTAACCAATGGCGAGCCGCGGTAGAGACGCACGACATATTTACCGGCGAGGAATTAACCGCAGGCAAGTGTGTTGACGGAGAATTTGTGTTCCCGCTTGACTTCCTGCATTACTACAAGAACTATGATATCGGCATCCCTTACGACTATGAGGCGTATTTGCGCGATGAGGTGGGAATAAAATAGGTTTAGCAGCCAAAATGTTCCGCAAGCATTTGATATCCACGGAAAAACGCGGAATTAAAATATGAGCTGCAAAGGCCAACATAAGTCCGGTAAAAGCCCACCGGGGTGAAAAGCCGGACATTTGAAACGTATGGAACAAGCACGGCAGTGAATCCGGATACAGGGGTAGTGATACAAGCGAACCCCAACCACATGAAAAAGAAGGAGTAAAAAATGTTGACCAAACGGCAAATAAAAATACTTGAAAAGTATCAGATCGATACCACAAAAAGCATAAACGATATTTTAGACGACCTCAACGATTTAATATCAACGATTGGATTTAACGAGAAGTTGGGGTGCTTGAACAATGCAGGAAATGAGTTACAAAGACTTTTCGATGAACTGTTCCCACTGGGCGAGGATGTGTGGATATGAGCGCGCTAAAATCCAAACGCTCACACTTCAGCAAATAAAAGAATAAAAGTTACCACAGGCACGCAGTATAACGCTGTGTGCCTGTGGTTTTTGTATACGGAAAACAACACGCTAGGCGAGTGGTTCAAAAGAAGCCTTATGTCAATAATGTATGCGGTAGTGTCAAGAGTTATGCGCAAATTTAATTGCAGACTCCGGCTGAGTGAAGTCAGCCGGCAATAGAGGCGTCTTCCAAAGCCGTCTCTAA
>URPU01000043.1 GCA_900549865.1 uncultured Eubacteriales bacterium | reverse complement strand
GAACGCAGCGAAGCTTTCTCGAAAAAGTGGCAAGGCCACTTTTTCGACAGTCTCAAAAAACTGCGGCAGCAGCCGCAGTTTTTTTATGCTTTCTTATTGCCTCTCCCCTGCTTTCAGGTTCAGAAGGACTATTGACACGATGATGAGCGCGATGCCGAGGGCGGCGCGCAGCGTGACAGGCTCCGCGAATACCACGGCGCCAACAAGCGTGGCGACCATCGGCTCGACCGTGGCGAGGATGGCGGCGCGGCTGGCCTCGACCGCGGCGAGGCCGCGCGTATACGCCGCGAAGGGGATCACGGCCGTTATAAGCCCCGTCAGCACCAGCAGCAGCGCAAGCTGCCCGAAGGACGGCGCGGCGGCGAGCTTCGCCGTCATATCGCCGGGCGCGCAGATGACCCACGCCCCCAGCGCCGCTATAACAAATGTATAGGTCGTGACGGTGAGGGGGGAATATTTTTTCAGCGCGACGCTGCCGAGGATGCTGTAAAGCCCGTAGCCTATGCCGGACCCAAGCCCGATGAGCAGCCCCAGCACGTTCAGCCCGCCGCGGCTGAGCCCGGAGACGAGCACGCAGCCGCCGAACGCGCACGCAAGCGCGCACAGCTTCTTCACGCTGAGCTTTTCCCGGAAGAACACGCAGGACATCAGCATGACCCAGATGGGCGAGGTATAGAGCAGTATGGCCGCCGTCGAAAGCGGCATCATATTTATGGCCGTGAAGTAGCAGACCGTGAAAAACAAAATGCTGCCAAGGCCGAGGCCGATGAAAAGCGGGATGTCGCGCGGGCTTATCCAAAGCTTATCCCTTTCAAGCACCGTATGCAGCGCGGCGAACACCACCGCCGCCACAGTCAGGCGCAGGCAGACTATCTGGATGGACGAAAGGCCGTATTTACCGAGGGCGCGGACAAAGATGCCCATGCTGCCCCAGAATACGCCCGCAGTTATGATGAGCGCCGTGCCGCGCGCGGCGCCGTTTTTTGCCTTCGCCTTCATCGGTATCACAGCACCTTCTGCAAGAAGCTTATCAGGCGCGGGCTTTCGGGCGCGTCGAACAGCTCATGAGAGGGCTTATCCTCCTCTATGCGGCCGCCGTCGAGGAAGAGCGTGCGCCCGCTGACCTCGCGGGCAAAGCGCATTTCATGCGTGACGACTATCATTGTCATGCCGTCGGCGGCAAGGGCCTTCATAACGTCCAGCACCTCGCCGATCATTTCGGGGTCAAGGGCGCTGGTCGGCTCGTCAAAAAGCATGACCTCCGGATCCATCATGAGCGAGCGGACGATGGCGATGCGCTGCTTCTGCCCGCCGGAGAGCTGGCTGGGATATGCCGAGGCTCTGTCCGCAAGGCCGACGCGCTTCAAGAGGGCGTTCGCCTTCTCCTGCGCCTGCTCCTTGTCCATGCCCTTTATGCGCACGGGCGCGATGGTGAGGTTTTTCATGACGTTCATATTGTTGAAGAGGTTGAACTGCTGGAACACCATGCCCATCTTCTGGCGGTGGCGGTCGATATTCTGCCCCTTGGCGCAGATATCCACGCCGTCAAAGAGGATATGGCCGGAGGTCGGCTTCTCCAGCAGGTTCAGGCAGCGCAGGAAGGTACTCTTCCCTCCGCCGGAGGGGCCGATGATGGAAACGACCTCGTTCTTATAAAAATCCGTGCTTATGTTCTTGAGCACCTCAAGCTTATGAAAGCTCTTGCAGAGGTCCTGCACCTCTATCATTTTCTGCTTATTTTCCATGGGACATCCTCCTCTCGGCAAGGGAAATGAGGCGGCTGCTGATGAAGGTCATTATGAAATACAGCACCGCCGCCACGGCGAGGCATTCAAGGCTCCTGTAGCTGAGGGCGATGATATCGTTCGTGCGGAACATGAGGTCGGCAATGCCGATGACGGAGACGATGGACGACTCCTTTATGACGGTGACGAACTCGTTGCCGAGGGCGGGGAGGATATTCTTGACCGCCTGCGGCAGGACGACAAGGCGCATGGCCTCGCCGGAGCTGAAGCCGACACTGCGCGCGGCCTCCGTCTGGCCGATGTCCACGGCCTGTATGCCGGAACGGATTATCTCGGCGACGTAGGCGCAGCTATTCATGCTCATGGCGACGATACCCGCGGCGAAGCGGGAGAAATTCGGGATCCACGAGATATCCGGGATCTTTATGCCGATCATGGGCAGGCCGTAGAATATGAACATGAGCTGCACCATGAGCGGCGTGCCGCGGATGAACTCTATGTATGCCACGGCGAGCCAGCGCAGCGGCGCGATGCGGCCCATGCGCATGGTGGCCATGACCGTGCCGAGAAGCGTGCCGAGAAGCACGGAAAAGGCCGCGATTATAAGCGTGTTTACGATGCCCTCCGTGAAAAAGCTGCTGTAACGCACGATGATCTTCTGCATCGTCTCAAAAAATGCCATGGGGAAACCTCCTCATACGGAATGGCCCCGCCTGTTTTTCGGCGGGGCCGGATAGCTTTATCTGTGACTTATGTATCAGCCGAGGCCGAGGCTTGCGGCAAGCTCAACTGCGGAGTCGTAAGCCTGCTGGTAGCTGCCGTCGGCAGTGACCTTTGCGATGACCTCATTGACGACTGCGAGCAGATCCTCATTGCCCTTGGCGGCGACGACGGCCTTGCCGAAGGAAGCCTCCTCCGCGGTGAACTCGAAGTTGGAGACCTCAAGCCCGCCGTTGCTGGTGGCAACGAGGGATTCGCCGACGGCCTGATCGACCACGAGACCGGCGATGTTGCCGTTCTGGACCTCAAGGCCGAGTGCGGGGTACTTTTCAAGCTCGAACAGCTCGCTGTCGGGCAGAGCGGAGAGGATGAGCTGGGACTGGATGGTGCCCTTCTGTGCGCCGACCTTCTGGCCCGCGAGAGCTTCCTTGGTGGAGTAGAGGTCGGCATTGCCGGTCTTTACGATGAGGAGCTGTGCGCTGGTCTCGTACAGGTCGCTGAAATCAATAACTTCGGCACGCTCGGGCGTCTTGGTGAAGGCCGCGATGCCAAGGTCTACCTGGCCGGACTGCACGGCGGGGATGATGCCGTCAAACGCCATATCGACCACTTCAAGCTCCACGCCGATGGCGTCCGCTATCTGCTGGGCCAGCCACATGTCGCAGCCGGCGAAGTTGGCGTCGAGATCCTTGAACTCATAGGGGGCGTACTGCGCCTCGGTGCCGACGACAAGCTTGCCCTTGGCCTTGATGCTGTCAAGCAGGCCTTCGGATGCCGCTTCCTCTGCGGGGGCCGCAGCTTCTGCCGGGGCCGCGGCCTCTTCGGCGGCGGGGGCTTCGGTGGCGGCGGGCTGTTCAGCCGGGGCGGCGCTGCTGCCGCAGCCGGCAAGTGCAAAAACTGAAAGCACGAGGCAGAGCGCAAGGCAGATGCCCTTCTTAAAGAAATTGTTATTCATGATGTCCTCCCATATTGATGCATAATATGCATTCATTTCTTGTTTACGCGTATAATTATACATCTTTTTTGCATTTTGTAAATAGTCATATATGCACAATATATTTGGACGGGCATCCGGCGTTTTGTGGTCAATATGTATATATATTCACACGATGCATGAATATATTCATAATATGCGGATATTTGCCGTCAGAATGAAAGCTTTTCCATCCTGTCATATGCAAGCTTGAGCTTGTCTATATCCACGGTGCATGCGATGCGGAAGTGCCCCGCACCGGCCTTGCCGAAGCCGCTGCCCGGCATGACGAGGATGTGCGCCTCGTCCAGAAGGCGCTTGCAGAACTCCGCGTCCGTCAGGCCGGTCTTTTCCACGCCGGGGAAGAGATAGAAGGTGCCGCGCGGGCGGACAAGACTGAGATACGGGATCTTCTCCAGCCTATCGGCGGAGTAGAATATCCTGTCGCGGTAGGACGTGACGTAGATATCCCGTATGCGGCGGCGCTGGCCGAGGGCCGCAAGCGCGGCACGCTGGGAGACGGAGGGCGTGGTATAGATAAGAGAGCTGTTTATTTTCAGCATCGCGCGGACGAGCTCCGGCTGTGCGATTATCGCGCCGACGCGCCAGCCGGTCATCATGAAGTTCTTTGAAAAGCTGTTGAGAGTGATGACGCGCTCCTCCATGCCGGGCAGAGTGCGCATGGGAACATACTCCCCGTCGTAGATAAAGGTGGTGTATATCTCATCCGCCGCGACGAGAAGGTCATACTCCTGCGCGACGCGGGCGATCATGGCTAGCGTGGGCGCGTCATAGGCCATGCCGGTGGGGTTGGCGGGGTTATTGAATATGAGGGCCTTGGTCTTGGGCGTTATGGCGGCGCGCAGGCGCGCCTCGTCAATGGCGTAATCCTCCGCGGCGAAGGTGGGCACCTCCACGCAGACGCCACCGGCCAGCTCTATCTGACTGCGGTATGGGCCGAAGAAGGGGGAAAACACGATGACCTCGTCGCCGGGGTCGAGTATGGCCATCATGGTGAGAGCCATGCCGAGGGAGCTGGAGGCCGTGATGAGGACGTTATCCGCGGTGATGGTCTGGCCGAAGTCCTCATGCCACGCATCGCATATGGCGGCGATGAGCTGTTTGTCGCCCTTGGGGTCGCCATAGTGAGTATAGCCGAGCTTCGCGTCGCGGAAGGCCGCGTCGATTATCTCTCCGTCGGTGATGAAATCCGTGTCGCCGATGCTGAGGTCGATGATATCATCGTATTTTGTGAGGGCGGCGGTGTCCAGCGACAGCGTGGGGGCAGAGTTTTCGGCAAAGCGCTTTGCAATATAATTTCTCATTTTTCTTCTCCTTTTTCTTCTGTAACACATGGTATGACCGTGGAGGCATTCGGAATGACGTAAACCGACTTCCCGTCGAGCTGCGCCGCGGCGAGCAGCGCGTCCACATCCGAAAAGGCGCGGATGCCCATGGGCGCGACGCTTTCCGGGTCGATGGACGAATAAAGCAGGATGTTATAGCGCCGGGCCTGCTCACAGTTGAGGAAGAACACATAGCCCGCGACGGTGAAGGCCTCGCGCAGGCGCTTTTCTATCGTGCCCGCGGTGAGGTCAGCCGACCAGCCGAAGTACTCCTCCGGCCCGCCGCCCTCCGGCGCTTCTATGACGAGGATGAGCGTGCCGCCCGGCCGCAGACCGGATTCGACGTTGTCAATGGCCTTCGTGCCCTGATAAAGCGAGATATCCTTCGGATAGCCGCCGCATCCGGCGACGATGACATCCGCCTTTTCCGGCACGGGCACCTTGTATATCGCGTCCACCGCGCGGCACCCGGCCTGCCACGACGTGAGATAGTGGCCGGAATATATCCCGGCAAGCTTCATCTGCGCGTTCATGACAAGGTTTATCATGAAAAGATCCTTCACGAGCGCGGCGGCCTCGCACATATCCTCATGCAATGGGTTGCCGTCGAGCACGCCGTTGCCTATCGCGGGGTTGGAGCGCAGCGCCGCCGCGTCCAGCGAAAAGGCGTGGTTATGGCGGATGGTGTCCAGCCCGCTTATGCCGGGCAGGATGCTCTTGCGTCCGCCGCCGAAGCCCGCCATGACGTGATGCGTGCACGCGCCGAGGCAGATGACGATGTCCGCCAGCGCAGCGTCGCGGTTTATGCGCACGGGGGTACCGTGCGGCGTGTCGCCGAGATAGACCAGATCGGGCGCGGCGCAGTCATGATTGACGACGCGCACGCGCGCGTAAACCTCCGGCGTGACGAGGCGGCGCAGCTCATCCGGGCTTCCGCCCACGTGCGTGCCGTTGGCAATGACGATGGTGATGTCCGCATCCCTGACGCCGCAGCGCTGCGTGAGGTAATCAATGATATGCGGCACGACGAGGTCCTGCCGCATCCAGAAGCGGCTCATATCACTGACGACGAGGGCGACCTTATCCCCCGCATGTACGCGCGCGCACAGCGGCGTGCTGTCAATGGGCGCGTCAAGGCTTTGCGCCAGCGCGGCGGGGATATCCGTAATGGCGGGCACATCGTTCCCGTGAAGCTCGGCAATGACGCCGCGCTCGTCCAGCGGCAGTGTGACCGCGCCCTTACCGTATGCAAAGGTGTAATTCTTCATAGCCTGGCCTTTCATGAATATACATGCTGAATTTTTATGCTCATACTATACATTATCGGAAATAAATATGCAATAGATACATTTAAATAAAATGCATGGCGCGGCGGAGGTGCTTCCGCAGCGCCATGACATAAAAAATCTGCAAACCGGATGAAAACGCAGGCCAATCCCCCAGCCATTGTCATGTAAACATGCCAATGACAGCCCCCTTTGCAAGGGGGCCATGGCGCAATACGCGATGATACGCACGGCGGTTCATTTGAAGCACGTCAGAAATGCTCCGTCGTTGAACTGCAAATACACTTTGCAGCAATGAATGTACTCAGCCGCCTAGCAAAGTGCACTGAAATCTCGCGCGTCGTTCGTGCTTCACATGCAACGCACGCAGAAAAGTGACGCATTACTCATGCCTCCCTTGAAAAGGGAGGTGGCGAAAATTCCTAGAATTTTCGCCGGTGGGATTTTATTGCAGTAGAAGCTTATTCCCTGTTCCGAATCGACTAGGCCGCCAACGGCCGTCGCTGTTGTGCAGCCAATCCCCCAGCCACACCGCATACTAAAGTATGCGTGTGCCAGCCCCCTTTGCAAGGGGGCCATGATGCGTCAAATTCGGTGCACAACAGCCTATTTTTGCAAGCGGGTCGGAGCGTTCGACGTTCATATTGGCATAAAAATCTGCAAACCGGATGGACCGGTTTGCAGATCATGAAGCTATTTACTTGTTGTTGGCCTTGCCTTTGAAGATGCGCTTCCTGTTGACGTAAACGAGAGCCGCCACGCAGAGGAAGGACACGATCATCGCGGCGATCCACAGGCCGAGGTTGGCATCGTCGCCCGTCTGGACGCCCTTGCCCCAAGTCGTGCCGCCCCAAGTGCCGCTGCCGGGATTGGTGACAGCGACGTTCGCGCTGGCGCTGGGCCCAGAGCCGACCTTGAGGTCTTCATTGCCCGACGAAGCAGCAAGCACGGAGGCCGTATTGTAGATAACGGTCTTGTCGGCAGTTCCGGCATTCACAGTTGCCTTGATGACGAGGGCGGCAGAAGCGCCGTTTGCAAGTGCGCCGACATTCCAGAAGCCCGTAAGCGTGCTGTAGGAGCCCGTACCGGTCGCGCTGACGAAGGTCAGGTGTCTGTCGAGCTTGTCGTAGACAACGACGGAGTCGAGGTCAGCGCCGGTATTGTTGGTGACAGTGATGGTATAAGTAAGGGTCGTGCCCGGCTTCACAGGGCCGGCGGGAGAGACGGACTTGGAAATGCCCAGCTTGCCCCAGTCAACGGGAGTGACTTCTTCCTTGGTGTAATTATTGACGATGGTGAGGATCAGGCCGTTCTCCTCATTTTCAGGAAGCACCTTGCCGGTAAGCGTCTCAGTGACATTGCCGGACCAAGTGTAGCCATCGATCTGATAGCCGCTCTGTGTAAAGTTGAAGGTATAATCCTTATCGACATCCAGCTTCACAGGGGCGTCAGTCACATAATAGTATGCGTGAGAAGTTCCGATAAGCGCTTCACCGGCCTTTGTGAGCGTTCCCTTGAGGGCGACGTTGCCGTCTGCGCCGGTGACACTGTACGCGAAGTCAGTCGGCAGGGAATCGATCCCGTTAAATATGACTTGCAGCGTGACGGGAACCTCCATCTGGGTAAGCTCAAGCTCCCACTGGGCGTAAATCGTCTTTGTCTGCCCTGCGGGGATCTTTATGGTGTCGTACTTCTGATACTTCTGGCCGCTGCCATTGCTATTCTCAGTCCAGCCCGCAAATTTGTAGCCGTAACGGGTCGGCTCAACATCGGAGACGATGAACTCGCCGTCAGTACCCTCTGCAACATCCTTGCTCTCGGCATCGGGCGCACCGGTACCAAGGTTTGCGTCATACATCAGCGTGGTGTTCATGCCAGTGACCCACTGTGCATAGAGAATGGTGGTGGTTCCGGCAGGAACCTCTATCATGCTACCGGGTTCGCGCGTATCGCCGGAATCGTCAGCCGCGGTGTTCCAGTGCTTGAAAACATAACCCTCTCTTGTGGGGGGCGCAGTGGGAACGGTGAACTGAGCATTCGTGCCTTTATCGACCGTGTCAGTCATTTTGCTTGGCATATTGCCGACTGAAGTATCGCCGTTGGCATTGGGGTCAAAGTCCAACGCTGCTTCATCCGTGGCCTTCTCCCACTTGGCATAATAGGTCTTGCTGTAGCCTGTTTCTCCAGCGTACAGGAGCGTGGTCTGACCGGGTTTGATTGAGTCTCCGGTGCCATTGTCGGCAGTGTTCCACTCAACGAACCTATAGCCGAGTCTGGTGGGGCCTTCGGCAATGGTGAACACGAAACTCCCATTGGGTTCGACCCATTTTACATCTGCCGCAGGAACGTTTTCTGCATCAGCAGCATTGCCGTTATAGATGATCTCAAGCTTGACGTTCTTCACCCATACGGCGTAGAGGGTCTCGCTGGTGCCGGCAAAAACTTTCACAGTGGCACTGGCGCTGTAGCTTGCACCGCTGCCGTCAGCCTTGGTGTTCCAGCCCTTGAAGGTATAGCCCGCTCTCTCCGGCACGGTACTGGAGACGGTAAACTCCGCAAAAGTATTGGGTTCAACATCTTTGCTTTCAGACGGGGGAACATTAGTGACACCAGCGCCGTTGCCGTCATAGTTGAGCGTCGCCTTCACGACAGGGGCAGGACTCGGGCTCGTACTGGGAGTCGGAGTGGGCGTGGAAGACGGGATCGGAGTGGGCGTGGAAGACGGAATCGGGGTAGGCGTGGGCGTAGGCGTGGGAGTCGGGCCGGGAGTAGGACTCGGCTTGGGCAGATCCTTGCCGCCGCTGATAGGGATGTACATTGACGTTCCGCCAGACGTATTGAACGACAGGCCGAAGGTAACATATCCCGTTGCCGCGGACATATCCTTATTGGTTATCCTTGCGTTGGTCGTCCAGGTCTCCTTGTAATTGCCGACTTCAACATCTATGACCAGCGTCCAGCCGGTCTCATTGCTGCCGACAAAGCGCGCCGTAGCAGAACCTGAGGAATTATCGCTGCCCACATCGGATCTCTTAATATACTTAGACGCTTTGTAGGAACCTACGGTATGCTCTCCGGTGCTACCGTTGATGAAGGGTGCGCTGTAGCTGGACACAGTCAAGGTGAGGGGCACGGAGCTGTTTGCCCGTGTCGCAGACAGAAGAACCTCCGCGGTATTGCGTGCGTCAAGGGCGGCGTAAGCGGCCTTGAGCGCAGCGGCGGCCGCCTGAACCTCCGGCAGGGCGCGGTCTTCCTCAGACAGTTGCGAATACATGACGAAAAGATCGTTTATCTGCGCGGCAAGAGTCTGGCACTCCTCATCCGTCAGTGCCTTGACGTCTTCGGGCATGGTGAAAGCGGACGCGGCGGCAAGAAATGCACGCACGGCATCGGACACGGCGGGAACGTCCTTTTCTTCTTCGGCTTTTTCATCGCCGTTCTCTTCCTCGGGCGTCTTGGGCGCGGCGCCGGTATTTTCTTCTTCCTTCACAGGCTCTTCCCCGTCGTCTTTCTCTTCGGGTTCGCCCTTCTCCTCGCCGTCCTTAAGCGCAGGATCAGCGGGCTTTTCGCCGTCCTTGCCCTCAACGACAACGGATTTTTCGTCGTTCTTGACAGGTTCGGCCTTGTTTTCGCCGTCCTTCACGGGTTCGGCGGGCTTTGCGCCGTCACCCTTGGCAGGCTCGGCAGGCTTTGCGCCGTCGTCGTTCGCTGCGGGCGCGGCGTCCTTTTCGGGCTGCTGCTCCGTCTGGGCGGCAGGTTCAACCGCGGCAGCGCCCTCTGCAAAGGCCGCCGCCGGGAAGATGCTGAGCATCATGGCCGCGATCAGAACAAAGACGAACAGCGTCTTTTTGGTCGTTCTTTTCATTGATGATATCTCCTTCCAACCGTGCTGTGTTATAGCACACAGTATGCTGCCACGGCGGCGCACATGCCGCCACTTTGGTATGTGTATCATAGCGCATTTTACATTTGCTTTCAAGTATTTTCACTGATTTTCTTCTGTAAATTTTTTAAGTTTATGTGAGTTGTTACAAATTTGTATAACTTATTACAGCATAGTTGCAATTTGGCAGGAGTTATGCAGTCCGGCGGTATGGGGCGGGAAAAAACGGCGGCTGCCTCACATGAGACAGCCGCCGATGATGGTTTGGAATTTTTGTTGGATGAATCCCTTCGTCGAAAATTTTTCAAATTTTCGCCACCTCCCTTTTCAAGGGAGGCATGAGTGCGCCGTGGATTTGCCGTGCGAGCTGCTGAGACGGCGCAAAGCGCTATTCTACCATGCAGCGGCAGATTTGCTATACGTGAGTTATCGCTTGCTGTCTCTTGGCCCCCTTGCAAAGGGGGCTGTCATTGGCATGTTTACATGACAATGACTGCGACGGCCGCTTGCGGCCTAGTCCCTTTAGGGGAGGGATTGGATGAGTGACTGCGGCAGCCGTTTGCAGCCTGATACCGGATTACCGTCTGCACGGCAGATGAATCCCTCCGGCAAAAATTTTTCAAATTTTCGCCACCTCCCTTTACAAGGGGAGGCATGAGTGCGCCGTGGATTTGCCGTGCGGCATATGACCGCAAAGCGAAATTAAGCTCAGATAACGAACTGCTCGAGATAGCGTTTGCTGAGGCGCAGGGAATCCAGCACGGCCGCCTCGCTGCCCTCAAAGGCCTTATCCTCCACCTCGATGCAGGTGAAGCCGTCATAGCGGATATCCGTGAGCGCGGAGACGAAGCGCCCCCAATCCACATCGCCGAGACCGGGGAGCTTGGGCGACATGAAGTCCAGCGGATAGGCCATGACTCCGACGCGCTCCAGCTTATCTTTGAAGAGCTTGATGTCCTTATAATGGACGTGGAATATCTTGTCCTTAAACTCATAGATAGGCTTGATATAATCTATCATCTGCCAGACAAAATGGCTGGGGTCATAGTTTATGCCGAGGTTGGGGCTGGGCAGGATGTCAAACACCTTATGCCAGATAACGGGCGTGGTCATGAGATTCTGCCCGCCGGGCCACTGGTCGCGCCCGAAGAGCATGGGGCAGTTCTCAATGGCTATTTTAACGCCAAGCTCCTCCGCCAGAGCGACGATGGGCGGCCACACCTGCGCCACGAGGGCAAGGTTATCCTCGACCGATTTGGTCTGGTCGCGGCCGATGAAGGTGGTGACCATGTTGACGCCGAGCTTCGCGCTGGCGCGGATGACGGTCTCAAGATGGGCGATGTTCGCCGCGCGCTTTTCAAGGTCGCCGTCCATGGTGTTGGGGTAAAAAGCGAGGGCGGAGATCTCCACACCGTGCTGCGCGGCATAGTCGAGCACGTGGCGGGCATAACCGTCGTCCGTGCAGACGCGCGCCACGTCGATATGACTGACGCCGGCATAGCGGCGCTCCGCCTTGCCCGCGGGCCAGCACGCCACTTCGACGCATTCAAAGCCCATGGCGGACACGGTGTCTATCATCTTTTCATAATCATACTGTTCGAGTATCGCGGTAACGAGTCCCAGCTTCATGTGCATTCCTCCCAGAAATAGCATATTGTTTCATCCTGATTTATAAATTAATCACAATTTTCCGCTTTGTCAAGTGGCAAAAAATATGCACGGCGGATTATTGTGCAATGCTGATAAATGCTGCGGGAAAATGTTGGTGATAAAGCTGAAAATATTTCTCGGGGAGTTAATTTCCTTGACATTCCAGCCCTGCGACTGCTATGATAAACGTGCGAGGAAAATGTAATGGATTACATTTTCCACATCCGGAGGGTATCCCATGGTGACGATAGAGGAAGTGGCAAAGCTGGCGGGCGTGTCGGTGGCCACGGTATCAAGAGTTCTGAACAACAGCGAGACTGTGCGCCCGGCGACGGCGGAGAAGGTCAGCGCGGCGATAAAGGCGCTGGATTATACGCCGAATCAGTCCGCAAGGAACCTGCGGCGCAGTGAAAGCCGCGTGATACTCACTCTCGCGCCGAACTTTTCAAACCCGTATTATTCGCGCATCCTGACAGGGATAGGCGATCTTGCGCACGACTGCGAATACAGCGTGCTGATATGCAATACAGCCGGAGAGGCCGAAAACGAAAAGCGCTTTCTGAAAATGCTGGAGCAGCACCGGGCGGACGGGGCGATCTTCCTCGGCTGCCACGGGAATCACGGGTGGCTGCGGAACTACGCGGCGGAGTACCCGCTGGTGCAGTGCTGCGAGTACGTGCCGGCGCTGGACTCCCCTTCTGTGTCGATAGACAACTATTCCGCCGCGCTGGAGACGGTGAACTACCTGATATCTCTGGGGCATGAGCGGATAGCGATGATGAGCGCTGCGAACGACTTCATCTCCACGCGGCAGCGCGTGCAGGGCTACAGAGACGCGCTGGCGGGCGCGGGGCTGAAGGCCGGCGAGAAGATGCTGGTGATGGCAAGCGCGGACTACTCCTACGCCTCCGGCCTTGCGGCGGCGGAGAAGCTGCTGGCCCTTCCGGAAAGGCCAAGCGCCGTGTTCTGCGTGTCGGACATTCTGGCGCTGAGCGTTATATCACGCGCGCACGACATGGGGCTTTCCGTTCCGGGCGACCTCGCCGTGACGGGCTTTGACGACGTCGATTACACGACGATGTTCCACCCGTATCTGACGACGGTGGCGCAGCCGTGCTATGAAATGGGTCAGCAGAGCCTGCGGATACTGCTGGGGATGCTCGGCGGGGGGCAGGACGTGAAGAAAAGGACATACCTGCCGCACAGGCTTGTGGTGCGCGAATCCGCGTGCCCTTCCGGCGGCTGCGGAAATAACGAAAAGGAGTAAACATCATGCTTAGAGTCGGTGTAATCGGGTGCGGCTCCATCGCAAAGCAGCGCCACGGATACGAATACTTCCACAACGCGAACGTGGAGATCAAGGGCTTTTTCGACAGGCGGCAGGAGCGCGTGGAGGCGCTGACGGCGCTTTACGGCGGGCGGGTGTATGCCACGATAGACGAGATGCTGGCCGACAGCGAGATAGACGCCGTTTCCGTGTGCCTTGCCAACGCCGCCCATGCCGAGGTGAGCATCAAGGCCCTGCGCGCGGGCAAGCACGTGCTGTGCGAAAAGCCGATGGCCGTGACGCTGGAGGAGTGCGAGGCCATGCTGTCCGCGGCGCGCGAGAGCGGGAAGCGGCTGATGATAGGCCACAATCAGCGTCTCGCCCCGGCGCATAAAAAGGCGAAGGAGCTTCTCGCCGCGGGCGAGCTTGGGCGCGTGATAAGCTTCCAGTCCACCTTCGGCCACAAGGGGCCGGAAATGTGGAGCATGGACAGAAGCGCGAACACGTGGTTTTTCAAGAAGGATTCCGCGTCGTTCGGCTCCATGGCAGATCTGGGCATACATAAGATAGACCTTGTGCGCTATCTCATCGGAAGCGACATAGAAAGCGTGTATTCCACGATGAAGGTGCTGGACAAGAAGTTCCCCGACGGCCGCCCGATAGAGGTGGACGACAACTCCGTGGAGGTGCTGAGCTTCGCAAACGGCGCACTGGGGACGGTGACGACAAGCTGGACGCACTACGGCGAGGAATGCAACGCGACGGTGCTCTACTGCGAGAAGGGCATAATGAAGCTTTACGCCGACCCGCAGTATTCCCTGCAGGTCGTCAACGCCGACGGGACGAAGGTTCTGTACGCGCTGGACAGGATGCAGACGAACGACGACGCGCAGCAGGCGTCCTCCGGCGTGATAGATGAGTTCGTATCCGCGATAGAGGCAGGGCGCGAAAGCGTTCTGGACGCGGAGGACATCATAAAGTCCATGCGGGCGGTGTTCGCGTGCGTGCGCTCCGCCGGGGAGGGGCGCGCCGTCGCCCCGTGACCGCGCAGCAGACATTAATTTGAAAAATAATACCCGCGAAGAGCGGATGTTATAAAAAATTTATTTAACGGAGGAAAACACATGAAAAAGATCATCGCATTGCTCATGGCGCTGGTGATGGTATTCGCGCTGTGCGCCTGCGGACAGCAGGCCGCCCCCGCGGAGACCAAGCCCGAAGCCGAGGCTCCCGCAGAGGCAGCTCCCGCAGAGGCAGCACCCGCAGAGGCGGCGCCGGCGGAAGCTTCCGGAAGCACCCTGTACGTTATGGGCCCCACGCCCGACCACGGCTGGACCGCGCAGGCAGGCGCCTATGCAGAGGCCAAGTGCGCAGAGATAACCGAGGCCGGCGAGTACAAGGCAGTTTACATGGCCGCCTCCACCGGTGAGGAGCAGGTGGACCAGGTCAACACCATCATCGCAAACGGCGACGCAGTCGGCGTTGTCATGATGGCGCTGGACGATTCCGCACAGGCCGGTCAGGAAGCCCTGTATGCGGAAGGCATCCCCTTCATCTCCTTCGACCGTATAATCGAAGCCACCGAGAAGTACGCCATCCTCAACGCCTCCGGTGATAACTGGCAGTGCGGCGCAGGCATCGCATACTGGCTTCAGAAGAACGGCATGCAGCCGGGCGACACCGTCGTGACCCTTTACGGCGACAACGGCACCGTCTGCAAGCGCCGCGAGGAAGGCTTCCGCCAGTTCCTCAAGGGCGAGATAGAGTACTCCGACAAGGCCCTCGGCCAGAGCTTCTCCACCACCGAGACCTGGGACGACGCCGCGCTTGACGCAGTGTTCAACACCTACTCCGTCGTGTGCAACTGGTCCGCTGACGGCGCTTACGGCTATGTCGAGCAGAAGATGGACGAGATAGTCGCCGCGGCAAAGGCGAACGGCAACAAGCTGTACATCTACTCCATGGACGATGAAATGACCTTCGGCATGCTCAACTACCTTGAGGCGGGCGCATCCGAGGCCACCCTTGCAGACCTCGAGGCGATGGATGTTTACATCTCCGCCATCGGCGGTATGCAGGAGCTGTACGACGTCATGGCCGGTACCTCCAAGCAGTCCGCGACTGCCGACAAGTACTTCGACGACATGATGAGCGTTTACTTCTCCCCGAAGATGATGCAGGACGTCATCGACAAGATGCTCGACTACCTCTCCGGCAGCTGGAGCTATGAGCAGGGCGCCGGCGAGTACCAGCCCGTATGGATAGTTGACCGCACCAACGTCAGCGAGTACGAGGGCTTCAAGGGCCACGCCTGATCGTTTTACTTACTACCGCGCGGATGCAGGGTCTCCCCTGCATCCGCAATTTATAAAACCCCATCCGGGAGACGTCTCCCAATTATGAGCAAGGAGACAGCAACATATGACTATCCTTGAAATGAAGCATGTCTCGAAGGCCTTCGGCGGCTCCAAGGCGCTTTCGGACATTCATTTTTCCGTCGAGGAAGGCGAAATACACGCCCTGCTGGGTGAAAACGGCGCGGGCAAATCCACGCTGATGAACATCCTGACAGGCGTTATCCCCGCCGACACGGGCGAGATAAGCTTCCTCGGCAGATCCTATCCAAGCCCGACCATCCGCCAGATGGAGGAGGCCGGGATCGCGTTCGTCCATCAGGAGCTGAACGTTATAAACGATCTCACGGTGGCGGACAACATCTTCCTCTGCCGCGAGCTTACCGGGAAGCTGGGCCTGCTGCGGCGCAAGGAGCAGGTCGCGCGCACGAAGGAGCTTTTTGAGGACCTCGGCGTGGACATCGACCCCAACGCAATGGTGAGCGAGCTTAAAACCAGCGAAAAGCAGCTTCTGGAGATATGCCGCGCGCTGTACGCCGACGCGAAGCTGCTCATTCTCGACGAGCCGACGACGGCGCTGTCCAACAATGAGATAGACCATCTGTTCGGCATTCTGCGTAAATTGAAAACTCAGGGGAAATCGTTCATCTTCATCTCCCACAAGATGCCGGAGATATTTGCGCTGGCAGACAGGTACACGGTGCTGCGCAACGGTGAATACATTTCCTCCGGCTATATAAAGGACACGACACCGCACGCCATAACCTCCGACATGGTCGGCACAAAGTACGTTGACGAGGAGGTCTACAAGCCGCGCGAGCTGGGCGAGGACGTGCTGGAGCTGCGCGGGCTGAGCGGGCAGGGCTTTTCCGACATAAGCCTGTGCGTGCGCAAGGGCGAGATAGTGGCGCTGACAGGGCTTGCAGGCTGCGGCGCGAGTGAGCTTATGCAGACCATCTTCGGCGCGCTGCCTGCGGAGGGCGGGCAGATACTCGTCCGCGGGGAGGAGATACACGGCTCCTCCGTGCACTTCATGAAGCACGGCGTGGGTATGCTTCCGGCCAACAGGAAGGAGAACTCCGTCGTGCCGGACATGAGCATTCTTGAGAACTTCTATCTTGCCGAGCATGAGATATCCCGCGCAAGGCCGTTCATATCCGCAAAGGATGAAGCGGCGCGGTACGAAAGGTACAGAGAGCTGCTGCACATCAAGGCGGATGACAGCGCGCTGAACATAAGCTCTCTCAGCGGCGGCAACCAGCAGAAGATATTCATCGCGCGGTGGCTGAACATCGGCGCAGACGTGCTGCTGTTCGACAATCCCACGCAGGGCGTGGACGTGGGCGCGAAGGCCGAGATATACAAGCTCATGCTTGAGTTTGCAAACGACGGCAAGGCGGTCATCTTCAACACGCTCGAGATACCCGAGATAAAAAAAGTCGCCGACAGATGCATAGTATTCTATGAGGGCAGGATTGCAAAAGAGTTCAGCCACGCCGAGGTGAATGAGCGCGATGTGATGCTCTATTCCACCAACGCGATCGAGACTCATGTGGAGGTAGCACAATGAAAAAGAAAAACAGCTTCGGCAGCGTTGCCGGCAGGATCTGGTCGCAGTACAGCTTCATCTTCGTACTTATTATAATAATGATTGCCTATTCCTTCACCATCAGCGCCAACGGCAACACCTTCAAGTGGAGTCACATCGCCGCGATACTCGGCAGTCAGAACACCTGCATCGTCGGCACGATGGCGCTGGGCATGGCCTTTGTCATCATCACGGGGCAGATAGACCTTTCCATCGGGTCGGCCCTCGTGCTGTGCACGGGCGTAACGATAATGACCTTCAACGTCACGAACTCCATCCCGCTGATGATACTGGCGGCGCTCGCTTCGGGCGCGCTGTGCGGGGCCGTGAACGGCGTGCTGGTCGGCTGCGCGAAGATGCCGCCGTTCGTGGTGACGCTGGGCACGATGCTTATCTACCGGTCGCTGACGCTGTCGGTGGTGCGCTCGATAGACCCGGCGATATCCGGCTCGTCGTCGAGTCAGTTCGCCATGATAAGCGACAACAGCAACTATGAATTCCTGCGCATGAAATTCGGCACGGGCAAGCTTGCGCTCGGCTCGTTCTCCATTCCGTACATAACCTTCGTGTTCGTGCTGATGGTGATAATCTTCGTTATCATCGCAAACAGGACGAAGTACGGCAAGAGCGTGTACGCAGTCGGCTCCAACGAGAAGAGCGCGCGCCTTGCCGGTATAAACACGACGTGGGTCAAGGTCTCCGTGTTCATCCTCACGGGGCTTATGGTGGGCGTGGCCAGCGTCATTCAGGCCTGCAAGATAGGCAACGTGACGCCCGCCTCCTCCGGGCAGAGCTATGAGATGTACGCCATCGCGGCAGTCGTGCTGGCCGGTATAAACATGGCCGGCGGCCGCGGCAACATGCTGGGCGTCATATTCGGGGCGCTGTCGTACACGACGATAAACTTCATCATCGTGTCCATCCCGGCGCTCAGCGTGGATATACAGGACACCTTCCAGGGTCTGGTGCTGATAATAGTCATCCTCATCCAGACCATCGGCCCGGTCATAAAAGAGAGCATTCAGCGCGCGAAAAAGCGCCGCAGCGCCAGTGCCGCCGCATAAGGCATCATCAAGGTTCTCCTTTTTTATTCTTCTCCCAGCAGGCGCCGCAGCTTTCGCATGAAGCCGCGGCGCTTCATATATTCTTGACATGCCGCGGCGCGGGGCTATAATAGGGCGTGCATATTACGCGGCGGAAAGGAAATTTCGGATATCATGAAAAAGCTTCTGGGCAGGGTCACAGGGCGGCGGTTCGCCGTCATGCTGGCGGGGATAGTGCTGCTGGCGATGGGGATATCGCTTTTCAAGCTTTCGCTTATGGGCAACGACCCAAGCAGCGCCATGGTCATGGCCATCGGCGACACGGTTGGCGTTGACTTTGCACCGGCGCTGTTCGCTGCCAACTGCGTGTGGTTCATATCGGAGATCATATTCGGGCGGAAGTACATCGGCGCGGGAACATTTGCGAACTGGTTCGGCGTGGGGATAATCTCGTCCTCCTTCACGAAGCTTTTCAACAGCATATTCACGCTGTCCGGCGCGTTTCTGCCGCGGCTTCTCGTGATGCTGGCCGGTGTGATAATACTGAGCCTCGCCTGCTCCATGTACCAGACGGCAGACGCGGGCATCGCGCCGTACGACGCGCTGGCCATAGTGCTGGACGAGAAGCTGAAAAAGGTGCCGTACTTCTGGTGCCGGATATTTGTGGACGGGCTGAGCGCTCTTATCGCGTTCCTCTTCGGCGGTATAGTGGGGCTTGGCACGCTGGTGTGCGCCCTCGGTCTGGGGCCGTTCATCAGCTTCTTCGACAGGCACGTTTCGCGCCGCCTTTGCGGAATAGAAAAGTGAAAACGGATGAAAACGAGCGCCAGGGCGAAGGAAAATCTGGAGGCCTTCATCCGGAAAGGCTACCTCGTCCGG
>URPU01000042.1 GCA_900549865.1 uncultured Eubacteriales bacterium | reverse complement strand
TACAAATTGTGCTTTCCCTCGTTTTAAGCAGTAATCTGAAAAAGGAAACGCTGGTTGAAAGAATAAGGTATCAGGGATAGCAAGTATTGCTGGGATATCCTCAGTATCATAACAGGAATTAAAAGCACTTGGCTTCAAAAAGTTTTGTACTTTTGACAAAATGCAACCGATTTTTCATCAATTATAATAAATTTGATTAAGCAGCCTGTGTGTAATGAAGCATACAGGCTGCTTGCATTTTATAACTCTAATGAATCTTCTGCATCTACCCACATCTGTAAATTGCCCTCAAGATATAATCTCGCATGCAATTCAACATCCATTCACGGGTAAACTCTTGTATCCGTATAATGGCGCTTGCTGGCGGTATCAGCAGGACACAATGTTAGAATACATGAACGGCTGGACGAAATACGAATTGCGGGAAATTGATGATACGCTGGATCAGTTTGTGGAAATCATGCGGGAACTGTGAGAATATCAAAGTAAAGAGAAATGGAACTCTGGCGCTTTCACCTGCACATTCGTTATATTACACAAAACTCCTGCCTAAATTTCATATGCATTGATAATTGCCTCAGCAATACGCTGTATGTTAATATTTGTGTATCCAGAAAAAGGAGGTAATTGCTGTGAACGACACATTATATGTTTTGCCCGCGGAGGAGTCCGCCGCTATATATGCCGCGCTGCCGGTGCTGTACCGGCTATCGGCCGAGGACAGCCCACCCGACGCTATCGAACAGGCATATACACGTCTCGCCACGCATCAGCCTCTGCTACATCAGGATATAGAGCTTGCCTCGCGCGCCGTCAGTGCCGCAGTTGAATATCTCAGCGGGAAGCTGCCGCTCGACCTGCCGCCGGAGCTTGCAGAGGAGCTCAAGCGCCGCTTACCCGTCTACGACCGGCTTGAGACGATGATCCATTACGTGTAGGCGCATCTGTCCATACTGTAAATTTTTTCTTGTATTTTATCTCCATATCTGATATATTGATAGCGTGTCCGGGTCGAGGCATCCGGCATGCCTTTTCAGGCGCGGCCCAGAGGAGAGTAAGGCCGCATCTGCCTTAAAGCTGTGCCCGGCGGGGCTTCCCGCCGGGCACACGTGTATTTTGCGAGCTGTCATACCAGCCGGAGCGGGCAATGATGGCTTTTGCTATTATCACGGCAAAAGATACGCGGGGGAGGCGCCGGACTGCATGGCGAGACGCCGGACGTAACCGGCGAGGGCGTCCTCCGACGTGAAGTGGACGAGCTTGCCCTGCGGCGGGTGCAGCGCGAGGTTGAGCGCCTCCCCGCCGGCCTGACGCTCCATGCACTCAACGGGCATATCGACATAAAAATGCTCTGCCGCGATATGGCGCAGCTCATGCTCAAGCACCTGCGTGCGCCGTTCCTCCGGCAGGGCGGAGTTTATATACACGCTGAAGCTGCCGTCGGAATTCGGGACCGTCACCCCCTCGACGCGCAATGGCAGCGCGACGAGGCGGACGTAATAGTCAGTCATTATAAAGCGCCTCGATGATCTTCACGGCCTTGCGGACGTCGTCGGGCGTGGCGTCCTTCGCAAGCTTGAAGAGCATTCGCATGTCATCCCTGCTGCGCAGAGTTTCCAAAAGCTCACTAAGCTCCACGTCGGCGGCCGTCTGCGGCGAGGTGAGCGTGTTCATATCCACGCCGAAGAAGGAGGAAAACAGGCGCAGTGTGTCCATGTCCGGCTCACGGCGGCCGGTCTCATACATGCCGATGGCACTGCGGGAAAGCCCCGTCGCCTCGGCAAGCTGCTGCTGGGAAAGCCCGGCCTTTTTGCGCAGATGGATGAGCGTGTCGCTGAAATAAGACATATGCATATCACCTCAGCAAAGAAAATATCACAAAACGTGATAATTGTAAAGCAAAATTTTTTTCTGAAAAACTGCCGGCGCGGGTATTGACTTTCAGCACCGGATAATGCTATACTCCAAATCATCACAGGACGTGACACAAATACGGGAAAAGCACCGGCGGAGACCCGAAGCTCTGCGCGGGGATTTTTTCACACATCATAAGTCACGAAACGTGACAATAAACAAAGCAAACGGAGGCTGCATTGGTCCAGATAAGGGATGCGCGCGGCATACGGCAGGCCGAGGCGCGCGGGTATCCCGTGGGCGCGGCGGACGATGCGCCCGGCTGCGGCGCGGAGCCGGTACTGCCGGAATGGCTGGCCACGGCGGGATGCACGGGAACAAAAGCGAAGGAGGCAGCGGAGATGGGGAGACATTTTGTCAGCTACGAGGCACAGTGCCCGTTTTACAGGGCGGAGGACAAAAAGGTGATCTACTGCGAGGGGGTGGAGCAGGGCAGCGGCATACGCAACGCCTTTGCGGGGAGCGCCGCGCCGTATAAGGCGCGCTACTGCTGCGCCGGGTGGGAGGACTGCCTGATCGCAAAGATGCTGTGGAGCAAGTACGACTGATGCGCGGCGAAGGGGAGGAGGCGGGCGGCGGGATAGACGCGGAAAAGAAAACGGAGCAGCCGCGCGGCGCGCGGCTCATAAACGAGATGACCGAGGCGGCGGCCCGCCTCATAGGCGAGGCCATACGCCGCGCGGACCCGGAGGACGCAAGAGTGCTCAGACAGATAACGGGCGCGCTGAAGGATCTGAAGGAGCTGATGGACGAAAGCGCCGGGGAAGGAGAGGGGATAGTGATACGCATAGAGGGCGACGTCGTACCGCCGGAGGGGGGCGCGGGTGAGGAATGCAGGTAATAAGCATTCCCGCGCCGAACGAAAAGCAGCGCCGCTTCCTCACGGACGGACACAAATACGTCGCCTACGGCGGGGCGCGCGGCGGCGGGAAGAGCTGGGCCGTGCGCGTGAACGCGCTTTTGATGGCGGCGCGGTATCCGGGGATAACGCAGATGATAATCCGCCGCAGCTACCCGGAGCTGTACGCGAACCACATAAAGCCCTTTTTGCAGATGCTGCCGCGCGGAAGCTACAGCTACAACGACACGCGCAAGGAGATAAGCCTGCCGAATTCAAGCCGCATCATATTCCGCTACTGCGCAAACGACGCGGATCTGCTGAACTTTCAGGGAACGGAGTGCGACGTGATGTATATAGACGAGGCCACCCAGCTCACCGAGGAGCAGTTCCGCGTGCTGGCAGCGTGCGTGCGCGGCGCTCTTGACGGCGTGCCGAAGCGCTGCTATCTGACATGCAACCCCGGCGGCATAGGCCACCAGTGGGTCAAGCGCCTTTTCGTGGACAGGCGTTTTAAACCCGGCGAAAGGGCGGAGGAGTACAGCTTCATCCCGGCAGGCGTGCGCGACAACAAGGCGCTCATGCGCGCCCAGCCGGATTATATAAAGCAGCTTGAGGCGCTGCCGCCGAAGCTGAGAGAGGCGTGGCTGGACGGGTCGTGGGACGTGCACATGGGGCAGTTTTTCGAGGATTTTTATGACCGGGCGGAGCATTACGCCGACCGCCGGTGGACGCACGTGATAGAGCCGTTTGAGATACCGGAGGACTGGCGGATATACCGCTCGTTCGACTGGGGGTACAACAGGCCGTTTTCATGCGGCTGGTGGGCGGTGGATTTTGACGGCGTGGCGTACAGGATACTTGAGATGTACGGCTGCACCGGCACGCCAAACGAGGGCGTGCGCTGGACGCCGGACAAGGTGTTTTCGGAGATCGCGCGCACCGAGCGCGAGCACCGCTGGCTGAAGGGGAAGAAGATAAACGGCGTGGCCGACCCCGCCATATGGGACGGCTCGTCGGGCGAGAGCATCGCCGCGTGCAGCGCGCGCCACGGGATATATTTCACGCCCGGCGACCATGCGCGCATTCCCGGCTGGATGCAGCTGCACTACCGCCTCGCCTTTGACGAAAACGGTTATCCGATGCTGTACGTGTTCAAAAACTGTGCGGCGTTCATACGCACTCTGCCGCTGCTGCAATACGACGGGCAGCGCGTGGAGGACCTTGACAGCGACGGGGAGGATCACATCGCCGACGAGACGCGGTATTTCCTCATGTCAAGGCCGATAAAGCCGCGCCTGAACGAGACGAAGGACCGCCCCGGCGGCGCGCTGAAGCTGCTGCTGGACATAGACGGCGAAACTCTGGGCGCAAAACGCCCTGTGAAAAGAATGGAGATCATACATGACTGACATATATCCCGGCGCGGCGGGGGAAACGCCGCAGGACGGCCGCCAGGCTGCCGCGCCCATAGGGCCGGACGAGGTGCGCGCGGCGTATCAGACGCTGCTGAAATACAAGGCGGGCAAGGCAAATCTTGAAAAGCGCATAATCGACAACCAGCAGTGGTACAAGCTGCGCCAGTGGGAGTGCCTGCGCCGCCGCGGCGGCGAGCGCGAGCAGATAGAGCCCGTGAGCGCGTGGCTTTTCAACGCCATCGCCAACAAGCACGCCGACGCCATGGACGCCTTCCCCGCGGCGAGCATACTCCCGCGCGAGCAGGGCGACAGCGCGCAGGCGGAAATGCTGTCGGCCGTGGTGCCGGTGGTGCTGGACGAGTGCGACTTTGAAAGTGTGTATTCCGGCGTGACGGACGACAAGCTCATATCCGGCACGGGGGTGTACGGCGTGTTCTGGGATGCGGCGAAGCTCAACGGCCTCGGCGAGATAGACATCGTGCAGACGGACGTCATAAACCTTTTCTGGGAAAGCGGCGTGACCGACATCCAGCAGAGCAGGAACCTTTTCTATGTGAGCCTGCGCGACAACGCACTTCTTGAGGAGGAGTACCCGCAGCTTCGCGGGAGACTGTCCGCGCCGGTGATGGACGTGGCGCGCTATATCTATGACGACAGCGTGGACACGGCGGAGAAAAGCGTCGTGGTGGACTGGTACTATAAAAAGCGGCAGGGCAGGAGAACGGTGCTGCACTACTGCAAGTTCATCGCCGGGCAGGACGAGCCGCTTTTTGCCACCGAGAACGAGCGAGGGGCCGTCACGGACGAGACGGGCGCGATCCTACGCCCCGCACCGGCGGAGGCGGGCTGGTATGAGCACGGGCTGTATCCCTTCGTATTCGACCCGATGTTCAGAAGCAAGGGCACGCCCTGCGGCTTCGGGTATATCGACGTGGGGAAGAACACGCAGGAGTACATCGACAGGGGCGATCAGGCCATAATGCAGAACATGCTGTTCAACTGCAAGCCACGGCATTTTATAAGAAACGACGGAAGCGTGAACGAGGCGGAGTACGGCGATCTGACGAAGGACTTCGTGCACGTGGACGGCTCGCTCGGTCAGGACAGCATACTGCCGGTGCGCTCAAGCAGCCTTGACGGGATATACGTGACGGTGCTGAACAACAAGATAGACGAGCTGAAGGAGACGACCGGCAACCGCGACGTGTCCTCCGGCGGCACGACAGGCGGGGCGACGGCGGCCTCGGCCATCGCGGCCATGCAGGAGGCCGGAAGCAAGCTGTCGCGAGACGGAAGCAAATCCGCCTACCGCGCGTATAAAAAGGTGATACTGATGGTGATAGAGCTGATACGCCAGTTCTACGACGTGCCGCGGTATTTCCGCATAATGGGCGAAAGCGGCGGGATGGAATTCATAAGCTGCTCGAACGCGGGGCTTCTGCCGCAGAGGCAGACGGCGCGCGCGGGGCTGGAGGAGCTGGACATGGGGTGCAGGCTGCCGGTGTTCGACGTGGCCGTGACGCCTGTGAAGGCGTCGCCCTACTCCCGCATGAGCCAGAACGAGCTGGCGCTGCAATTCTATTCTGCGGGCTTTTTCGACCCGGCGCGCGCGGATGCGGCGCTGGCCTGCCTGGGAATGATGGACTTCGACCGGAAGGACTTCGTCATGGCGCGGATAGCCGAAAACGCGGGAATGGCGCGCGAGCTTGCCGCCGTGAAGAAGCTTGCCGCGGGGCTTGCCCGCGCGCTGGGCGAAGATGAGCTTGCCGTGAGCCTTTCCGCGGAGGAGCAGGACACGAGACCCGGCACGGCCGCGGCTTTGCGTGGACGCAGTATCGGCGAGAGCGCCGTGACGAAGGAGGCGCGCGAAGCCGCGGCGCAGGGGCCGGAGCCGGCATGATAGAGGCCGCGCTTGACGCGCCGGAGGGCGCGATGACCCTGCGCGTGAAAGGACATGCGCGCTTCGCCGCGCCGGGAAGCGACATCGTGTGCGCGGCGGCGTCGGCGCTGGTGTGGGCGGCGATAGGCAGCGTGGAGGAGCTTTCCGCCCGCGGCGGGCTCACCGGCGCGCCGGTGCTGCGCGCGGAAAAGGGCACAGCGTACATACACGCGCGGGCAAGGCCCGGCGCCGCGGCGTATCTTGCAGGAGCGGCGGGGGCGGTAGAGGCGGGATTCAAACGGCTTTCGGAGGGCTTTCCGGACAACGTGCGCTTCACGGGAGGGCACGCGGAATTTCCCGCCGGGGCGGAGAAAATGGAGGAGCTATATGAAAAACAGCGTTCAGGCTTATGACATTCAGCTATTCGCCGCGCCGGAGGGCGCGGAGGATATATCGGGCGTACAGGCCCCCGACGCCGGGGGGCAGACAGCGGGCGTAAACACGGCTTCCGACGCCGGGGAGCAGGACCGCAGCGCAAGATTCAAAGCGCTTATCGAGGGGGAATTCAAGGACGAGTACAACGCCAGCGTGCAGAGCATTGTGACAAAGCGGCTGAGGGGCAGCGAGGAGGCGGCAAAAAAGTATAAGCTTCTCGCCCCTGCCATCGCCGCGCTGGAGCAGCGCTACGGCACGCAGCCGGGCGACGCTGCGGCGCTCGCGCGGGCGCTGGAGGACGACGGCACCGGGGCGCGGCAGGGGGCCGGGGAGGACGAAAGAAGAGAAAAGACCTCCCGCCTTTACGGCCGGTGGCTGCGGCAGGCGGCAGACCTGCGCGGAGCCTGCCCCGGCTTCGACCTCTCGAAGGAGCTGAAAAACCCGCAGTTCTGCGAGCTGCTGCGCTCGGGCGCGAGCGTGCGCGCGGCATACGAGCTTGCAAACAGGGAGAGCATCATGCGCGCCGCGGCGCGCGACATGGAGGAAAAGCTGACCCGGCGCATACTCGCCGGGGACAGCCGCCCCAGAGAGGGCGGGCTGTCCGGACAGAGCGCCGCCGCGGTGCACAGCGATGTGGCGGGTATGTCCAAGGCCGCCCGGCAGGAGATAATCCGCCGCGTGCAGCGCGGAGAGAAGATCGCGTTTTAAGCGGCGCAGAAAAGACCGAAGGAGAGAAAAATGAATTACGACATCCAGCTTTTTGCAGACAGCGTTCAGACGACCGGCGCGGCCGGACTGAGCGCGGAAATGAAGACCTTTTACGACATGGCGCTCATTGACGAGGCGCAGGCCAACCTCGTGCACGACCAGTTCGGGCAGAAGCGCCCCATCCCGGCGAACGGCGGCAAGATCATCGAGTTTCGCAAGTTCGCCCCGCTGGCAAAGGCGACCACGCCCCTGACCGAGGGCGTGACTCCCGACGGGAAGCAGCTTTCCGTCAGCACCGTCAGCGCCGCCGTGTCACAGTACGGCGATTACATCACCCAGTCCGACATGCTGGAGCTGACCGCGCTTGACAACACCATCCTTGAATCGGCGAAGCTGCTGGGCCGTCAGGCCGGGGCGACGCTGGACACCGTGGTGAGGAACGTGATGCACAGCGGCACGAACGTCATGTACGCCGAGAAGAGCACCGCCTCCGGCACGGAGGAGGTGAAAAAGCGCGAAGCCCTCGACAAGAGCTGCAAAATAACCGTGGAGCTCATCCAGCGCGCCGTGGCGAAGCTGCGCGCGCAGAACGCCCCGCCCATCAACGGCAAGTATGTGGGCATAATCCACCCCTACGTCGCCTATGACCTCATGCGCGACAGCGAGTGGATAGACGCACACAAATACGCCCAGCCCGAAAACCTCTATGAGGGCGAGATCGGCGAGATCGCGGGCGTGCGCTTCGTGCAGACGACCGAGGCGAAGATATACTGCGGGGCAGACCTTGCCGCGGACAGCCGCACGCTCAGCGTGAACAACGCCTCCGGCTACACGGGCAGCGTGAGCGCTGTAAAGTTCGACGGCGGCACTGTCGCGGAAAACGCGCTGGCGGGCAGGTATATCCTTCTCAACGGCGTGCGCGCGAAGGTCACGGCCAACACGGCGGACACCCTCACCATAGAGGCGGCCGATTTCGGCACCGTGGCGGACAACTCCGTCATATACCCCGGCGAGGGCGGCGCAGACGGCCTTGCGGTGTTCGGCACGCTCATCCTGGGCGACGGCGCATACGGCGTGACCGAGGTGACGGGCGGCGGGCTTGAGATCATCGTCAAGCAGCGCGGCTCCTCCGGCGCGGCGGACCCGCTGGACCAGCGCTCCAGCGTGGGATGGAAGGCCATAAAGACGGCGGAAATGCTGATAGAAAATTATCTTGTGCGCATAGAGTCCGTGTCGGCGCGCTTTTCCGAAAGCGCAAAGGCCAACTGAGCGCGCGGAAGGGAGAAGAGAATATGGCGGCAAAAAAGAACGGCGCGGGTGAAAAGCTCGTGCGGATAAGACTGCCCAAGGAGCGGCGCGACCAGGAGGATGTGTTCGTTGGCATAAACGAGCGCACGTGGCTTATAAAGCGCGGCGTCGAGGTGGAGGTGCCCGAGTGCGTGGCGGAGGTGCTGGAAAACCGCGAGATGATGCTGGAGGTCATAATGGCCTTTGAGGACGCGGCGCGCGCGGCGGACTGATGACGCTTTCAGACGCGATAGCGCGCACGGACGCGCTGCGGCCCAACAGCTTCACCCGCCGGCAGAAGCTGGACTGGCTGTCCGCGCTGGACGGCGCGGTGACGGCGGAGCTTATAAACACCCACGAGGGCGGGGAGTGGGTGAAGTTCGAGGCGTACACCGAGGAGAGCGCGCCGGACACGCGCCTGCTCGTTCCGCCGCCGTATGAGGAGGTCTATCTGCGCTATCTCGAGGCGCAGATGGACTATGCCAACGGCGAGTTCGACCGCTTCAACAATTCAAACGCCATGTACGCGGCGGCATGGACGGCCTTTGCAAATTACTACAACCGCACGCACATGCCGCGCGGCGGAAAGAAAAAATATTACTGAGCGGGGAGGGGCGCGGATGCTTTATCCGAGACTGAAAAAGAAAAGCGTGCACGTAAAGACCGTCAGCGCCTTCAGGGGCTATGAGCGCCGCCTGAAAACGAGCGAGGGCGCGCTGTACGGCACGAAAAACCTGAGCTGTGAGCTGTACCCGCTGCTGACGGTGCGGCGCAGGCGGGGCGTGTACGCCTCCCTCTCCGCGCCGCAGGGGCTGCTGGAAAAGGACGCGCTGGCGTATATAGACGCGGGGACGCTTTACTATAACGGCGCGGCCACGCCCCTGACGGGTATAAGCCCCGGAAGAAAGCAGCTTGTGAGCATGGGCGCGTACATCTGCGTTTTCCCCGACAGGCTCTATTACAACACGGCCGATGGCGCGCAGTACGGCAGCATGGACGCGAACTGGAGCTATAAGGGGCGCGTGCGCTGCAGCATGTGCGATATAGACGGCACGGAGTACCCGGCGGCGGACGAGAGCGCCGCCGCGCCGGAGACGCCGGACGACGGGGATTACTGGATAGACGCCGGAACAAAAACGCTCAGCCGCTACAGCGCCGCGACGCGGATGTGGACGGCGGTGGAGAGCGTGTACACGAAGCTGAGCTTCACGACGCAGGGGCAGATCCCGGCGGCGTTTTCGCAGTATGACGGCGTGGAGATATCCGGCGCGGCGCACGGAAGCCTTAACGGCGCGAAGATAATATACGCCCTCGGCGGCCATGCCGCCGAAGGCGGAGATGAGGACGGAGAGAGCGACTTCATCGTCATCGCGGGGGAACCGGCAAACGCCTTTACCGATGAAAACGGCTGTATCACCGTCAGCCGCACCGCGCCGGACATGGACTTCGTCTGCCAGTGCGGCAACAGGCTGTGGGGCTGCCGCTACGGGAACGACGGAGAGAAGAACATAAACGAGCTTTACTGCTGCGCGCTGGGCGACTTCAAGAACTGGAACCAGTATCTTGGGCTTTCGACAGATTCGTGGCGGGCGTCGGTCGGCTCCGACGGAGTGTGGACGGGCGCGGTGAATTATCTGGGCAGTCCGGTATTCTTCAAGGAAAACTGCATCCACCGCATTTCCGTGTCCTCCTCCGGCGCGCATCAGGTGGGCGAGACGGTGTGCCGCGGCGTGCAGAAGGGCAGCGAGAGAAGCCTTGCCGTCGTCAACGAGACGCTGTATTACAAATCCGCCGACGACATATGCGCCTATCAGGGCGGCTTCCCGGAGCGCGTATCCGCCGCGCTGGGCGAGGCGCGCTATACCAACGCCGCGGCGGGCTGCATAGGGCCGCTTTATTACATATCCATGGACGGCGCGGATGGCGAGAGCGCCCTTTTCGTGCTGGACACGGCAAAGGGCCTGTGGATGCGCGAGGACGGCCTGCGCGCGGATGAGTTCGCGCGGGTGGACGGGGAGCTTTTCTGCCTGAGCGGCGGCACGCTGTACGCCCTGCGCGGGACCTGCGGCGCGCTTGAAAAGAGCGTTGCTTGGGCGGCGGAGACGGGGATGCTGTGCTGCGAGTACCCGGAGAGAAAGTACGTGGGGCGGATATCCCTGCGCGCGTGGATGGCGCAGGACGCCTATATGGAGCTGTTCGTTGAATACGACTCCTCCGGCGTGTGGGAATACGCCGGGCGCATGAAGCTTATAAACGCGGGCACGGCGGAGTTCCCGCTGCGCCTGCGCCGGTGCGACCATGTGCGCGTGAAGCTGGAGGGCCGGGGCGAGATGAAGCTTCTGTCCGTCACGCGGGAGCTGACGGAGGGGTGACGCGCCATGTATGAGCTTCCACCGATACTGACAGGCTCCTCCGCACAGCAGATCACGGCGATACGCGCCTACCTCGTGCGCATGGCGGACAGACTGAACGAGGCCGCCGACGCGCCCGGCGTGACATATACGCAGGCGGGCGGCACTGCCGCGGCACGGCAGATACGGCGCGGCGCACAGAGCGGCGGCACGGCGGAGGCGGACGCCGAGGCCGTGCGCAGAAACGCCGCGGAGCTGCGCGCGCTGATAATAAAAACGGCGGACGGGCTGAACGGCGGGATAGAAAAAAGCGCGTCGGAGCTGAGAAGCTATGCCGACGGCAGGATAGAGGCGCTGGGGGAGAGATACCTGGCGCGCTCGGAGTTCGGCACGTTCACGGAGAACATAGAAAGCCAGATATCCAACACCGCGCGCGGCGTGGTGGAAAGCTACGGCTACGACGCGCGCATAGAGTCGAACCAGAGCGGCATTGCGCTTTTGCAGTCATACGTCACGGATATCGACGGCGAGATACGCCGCGGCCTCGTGACGGACCCGGACACGGGGGAGACCGTCACGGGCATCGCAATATCGCAGAGCCTGCAATTCACGGGCGAGGTGACGCAGGGCGAGGACGGGATGCGCTATTACGAGCTGTCTTCCGGGCAGACCTTCGGCCTTTACACCTCGACGGGGTGGCAGTTCTGGATAGACGGGCACAAGCGCGGCTGGTACAACTCGGTGGACGGGATGCTGCACATCGCAAACGTCGCCGTGGAGGACACGCTTCAGCTCGGCGGGGGCTGGCGGCTGGTCAACGACGGCGGCCTCGGCATAAAGTACACGGGAGGATGAGGATATGGGCGTATGCTTTTTTCAGAACGGAACGAATATAGGCGCGTCGGCGGGCTGGGGCGGCTTCACGGGGAACAACAACTACGTCGTGCGCTATGACTTCACGACGGGCGCTTCAGGCGCGTCGGCGGTGACGCTGGCGCTGTCGGGGATATATTACGGCAGCAACGCCGGGACGCAGGGCTTCGGCTTCCGGCTGAGCACGCTTCCGGCGGCATACACAAACCTCAGAAACGCCGCGCCGGATTCCTCGCTGGGGTATATGAGCTATTCCGGAAGCATGGGCTACTGCTGCACGATGACGGCGTCGGGGCTGAACCTGAGCCCGTATACGACGTATTATATCTTCGTATATGTCGCCACGGCGGGCAGCGAGTACTACACGGGCTGGAACTGCACCGCGCCGCAGATAACGCCGTCGGGGAGCTACACCCGGCCGGAGAGCACGATAAGCTCCATCTCCCCGCATGTGACGACGCAAAACAGCGTCTCGATAATAATGAGCGGCACGGGCTGTTGGCACAGGGCGGCGTTCACGTTCGGCGGGGAGGCGCTGGCCGTGTCGGAGGCCTTCGGTGCGTCGCTTTCATACGTCTGCCCGCGCGCGTGGATGAGCCGCGCGACGGATGCGGCGGTCATGGATGTGACGGTGTCCGTGCAGGCGTATTCGGACGCGGCGTGCACCAACCCCTTCGGCGCGGCGCAGCCGGGGCGTTTCACCCTCGCGGCGGACTCCGGGATGCGCCCGGTGCTTGAGACCGGGGCCGTGTCCGCGGAGGTGCTGAACACGGGGGCGGCGGCCGCGTTTACGGAGTTCATCGCCGGGATAAGCCGGGCGCGCGTGAGCTTCAACGCGGCAAAAATAAGCCTTGCCGCCTGCGCCGGGGCTGAGATAGTGCGGTACAGCCTCAGCTATAAGGGCATAAATGCCGCGTCGCAAAGCGGCGTTGTGGACACGGGCGTCCTGCCGGGAGACTGCACGGTATGCTGCACCGTCACGGACAGCCGCGGCCGGGAGGGCAGCGCGGACATCACCATAACTATGCAGCCCTATGTTCCGCCGTCGCTGACAGGGCTTTCGGCTGTGCGCTGCAGCGCTTCCGGCGCGTCGGATGAAAACGGGGCGTACTACAAGCTCAAGGGTACGCTCAAGTGCACGGGCCTCGGCGGGAAGAACAGCGCCTCCGCCGCCGTCAGCATACAGCCCGCCGGTGGCGAGTGGGGCGCGGAGACGCCCCTGACCGGCTTTGAAAACGGCGTGTGGTCAAACGAGTGGAGCACACCGGCGGTGCTTGGCGGCGGCCTGACGGGCGACAGCTACAACCTGCGCCTTAAGGCGAAGGACAGCCTCGGCAGCGTCAGCATATACACGCTGCGGCTGTACAGGCGGCAGTGGGCGATGAAATTCAATGCCGCGGGCACGGCTGTGGGCTTCGGCATGGCCCCGACGGTGCAGGACGCCGTGCAGCTTCCCGACACATGGAAATTGTACGCCGGGGCGCTGGTGCTGTCGGAGAACTCCTACGGCACGCAGACGCCGGAGCTCGCCGTCAGCGAGGCGGCGGAGGGCCAGCTTTATTTTTATCTGACGGACTGAGAGGAAGAGCATGGGATATTTCGGCGGACTGCAAAAATGCGCAAGGTATTATGACGGCACGGCATACAGATGGGGCGCGTGGGTGAATACGGGGAGCGCGGCGGCGGGCGCGGACTACGCCGCGGAGGACGGCCTGTGCGTGGTATACAGGGCGCAGGCGTATTATACGGGCGGGGAGAGCGCCCTTCTGCCGCTGAGCGTGGCGACGAACTTCATAAATCCACAGTCCACCGGCAACCCGTCCACGGCCTGCTGCTATCTTTACACCTTTGACCCGACGAACAGCGGCGACGCGCGCATATCCGCCCCGCCCGCGGGCTATGCCGCCTCGGCGGGGCCGGCGGCATTCAGCGCGAGCGTCGTGGGAAGCTACATAAGCTTCGGCTTTCCCGCGCCGGAGGGGAAGCCCGCGGCGCTGTACTTCTGGTTCACGTCGGCGGGAAGCTATGCGGGCTTCGGCAGCAACCAGATATACCACTACGCCACCGGCAACTGGAGCGGCACGCTGCAGACCGGCACGCGCACCCCGGCCATATCCGGCGGCTTTTCCGGCCAGGGCGGCAGCGGCGGAGGCGGCGGGGGCGAAACGGGCGTGGACGCCTACAGCGTCAAGGACTGCGGCAGCGCCATGAACATCGCGCAGAGCGCACGCAGCTTCACCATGAGCATGGGGCGCGCGCAGGTGGGGCGGATGAAGGTGAGCTTTGCGTACACGGCGCAGGCAGACATATGCGCGAGCGCCGCGGGCAGCGCACAGCTTTCCTATCTGTGGCTTTCCGACGGCCCGGAGATAGACCCGGCGAACGGACACCCCGTAAGCATCCTGCGCGCCATCCCCGCCGACGGCGCGGTGTGGACGGAGCGGCTTGAAAAGGGAAGGACGTATTATATCTTCGCCATGTGCGGCGGCGCGCTGACGGCGGGCAGCGTCAGCTTCACCGTGACGCCGCCCGCGGCGGTGTGGTCCGTGGGCGACAGCGGGGAATACATACGCCCCTCCGCCGCCGTGGAGCGGAGCATCTCTCTCGGCGAGGGAAAATACAGCGTCGTGAAGCTGATCTTTGCCGGCAGCGGCACGGCGGAAATACACACCGGCGGCACGGAGATGAGCGACGGACAGCGCATAGAGGCGTACTTCGCCGAAAACGACGCGCTGGACACGAGCTATGGAGATATGGAAAGTTTTATCGCCTACGCAAACGGCGATGATAGCGCCGGACCGCCGGAGCTTTACATGAGCTGCGCCGTCATATCGGGCAGGACGTATTACCTCATCACGAAAAACAGCTATTCCTCCGCGCCGCTGACAACGGCGCTGAAAACCACCGTGCATATAACGCCCCCGCCTGCGCACACGGGCGGATATACGCTCACTGACGAGGAGGACGCGCTGATGCTGCGCGCGGCGCTGAGCTGCCGGACGGAGTGCGCGCCGTATACGGTGCTGCGGCGGAGGCTGAGCTTCCGCTATGCCGGAACGGCGGAGATATCCGCCGCCGCGCTTGACGGCAGCGTGCCGGAAATGCGCGGATATGTGACGGACAGCGCGCAGATAGACCTTGAAACGGGCGTGCCCGGCGGCGTGACGCTTGCGCACAGCGGCGAAGCCGCGGAGAGCTTCGTGCTGAGCTTTCAGGCGGAAAAGGGCGAGGAGTACTGGCTTTACACAGTGATATCGCGCGTGGACATGGCGGACGCGTGCCGTCTGGCGCTGCTGATAAACTGCCCGGAAGCGCCAGCGGCGGGCACGGAGGGGCTTGTGCGCATCGCCGCCGGGGGCGAGGCGCGGTGCGCGCGGGCGTATATATTCAGGCAGGGCGAGTGGCACACGGCTGTGCCGATGTGCTGCGCCGGGGGAGAATGGCGCACATGCGGATGAATTGAAGGGAGAAATATATGCAGGACGAGAACAAAAAGCTGCGGCGCGAGCTTGCGGAGGGCTACGGCCGCGCCGCCGGGACGAGGCCGGAATACGCGGCCAGCTACGAAAAGGAGCTGAGCGGCGTATACGACAGCATGAAAAACCGCCCGGAGTTCAGCTATGACGCGAACTCGGACGGGCTTTACAGGCAGTACAGGGACGGCTATATCCAGCGCGGCAGGATGGCGATGAAGGACACGATGGGGCAGGCCGCGGCGCTGACGGGCGGGTACGGCTCAAGCTACGCGGAGAGCGCGGCGCAGCAGCAGTACGACGCGTACCTTCAGCAGCTCGGCGACATCGTGCCGGAGCTGTATACGCTGGCCTACAGCCGGTATCAGGACGAGGGCGACGCGCTGCAGGAGCGCTATGACATGCTCAGCGGCCTGAGAGACCGGGAGTATGGCGAGTATACGGACGCGCTGGACAGGTACGAGGCGGCGCAGGCCGCAGCATACCAGCGCGAAGCGGACGAGCGTGAGCGCGAGGAGAAGCAGCGCGAGCAGGAATATCAGCACGGGCAGAGCGAGGCCGCGGCGCGCGCAAAATACGGCGACTTCGGCGGCTATGCCGCACTTTACGGCGAAGAGACGGCAAATCAGATGAAGAATTACTGGATAGCGTCCAATCCCGACGCGGCGTACAGCATGGGGCTTATAAGCGCGGAGAGGTATTATTCCATGACGGGCGGCTACGCCCCTGGACAGGCGGCGCAGGGCGCGGCCTCCTCCGGCTCGTCCGGCAGGGGCTGGTACCCCTCGACTGCGCCCGACGGCAGAGACGCAAAGACCGTGCAGCGCGAGCTGAGAAACCGCGGGTACAACATCGCGGTGGACGGCGCATGGGGGCCGAAGAGCCAGAAAGCATGGGAGCAGGCCATGGGCGGTATGCGCGAAAGCCCGTCAAGCACGATGAAGGGCGGGCGCAACAGCGCCGGTCTCGGCGCGCGTTCACGCTGAGCGGAAGGAGCGGCACATGAAGAAAAGCACGTATTATATGAGCCTTGACATAGAGAGGATCACGGCGCAGGGCTGCATGTCCGTGCGCCGCGGGGAGAGCGGCCGCCGCCTGCGCGTGCAGCTTGTCAGCGGAGGGCGGCCCTATGCGCCGGGGGAGGACTGCCATGCCGTGTTCGCCGCGAAGAAGCCGGACGGCACGACGCTTTTCAACGGCTGCACTCTCTCCGGAAGCGCCGTGGACTACATCCTGACGGCGCAGACCACGGCCGCCGTGGGCAGGCTTGAGTGCGAGATACGCATATACGGCGCGGACGGAGAGCTTATCATCGCCCCGGCCTTCGGCATATACGTGTTCCCAGCGGCGGCGGATGAGGACGAGCTTGCCTCCGGCCCGGAGGCGACGGCCCTCACGCAGCTTATAGGCGAGGCGAAGGACGCCGCCGCGCTGTACGAAAGCCTTGTCATAGACGGCGTGGAGGCGAGCGCCGACAGCGGCACGGGCACGCCCGCCGTCACGGTGAGTCTGGACGGGGAGAAGGGGCGCAAAAAGCTGAGCTTCGCGTTTTCCAACATCAAGGGCGAGAAGGGCGAACGCGGGGAACCCGGCGCGCCGGGCGCGCCGGGGGCGAAGGGCGACAAAGGCGACAAGGGAGAGCCCGGCGCGGCAGGAGAGCGAGGCGAAGCGGGCCGCGGCCTTACCGTCAGCGGCTTTTATGCAAGCGCGGCGGCGCTTGAAGCGGCGCTGCCCGCGCCGGAGGCCGGGACCGTCTGCGGCGTCGGTGAGGCCGCGCCGTATGACATCTATATATTTGACGGCGTGACGCAAAGCTGGGTGAATAACGGCGCGCTGCAAGGCCCGAAGGGCGAGCAGGGCGAGCGTGGGGAAGCCTTCACCTATGCCGACTTCACCGCGGCGCAGCTTGCCGCGCTGAAGGGTGAAAGGGGCGAACGCGGAGAGCAGGGCCAGACCGGCGCGGCGGGCTATACCCCCGTGCGCGGCACGGACTATTGGACGGCGGAGGACAAAACGGCGATGGTGAACGCCGTGCTCGACGCCCTGCCCGACGGGGATGAGGTGAGCTACTGATGGCGAGAGTGACGACGAACGATGAATATTACGCGCAGATCGCCGCCGCAATACGCGGCAAAAACGGCGAAAGTGCGCAGTATGCCCCGGCGCAGATGGCGGCGAAGATCGCGGAGATAAGCACGGGGGCGGCGCTGGAATACGCCGTGACCGGCTCCTCCGCCCGTCCGGAGGCCCCGGCGGAGAACACTATATGGGTGCAGACGGCGGCGGACATATCCGGCACGGTCTTTCAGTTCGAGCAGCCCGCTTCCCCGCAGGACGGCCTCGTGTGGATAAGCATGGGCGCGGCGAGCCACGTGCCCTTCCGCCCGGTGGCGGGGGAGGGCATCACGCTGTATCCTCTGAAAGCGAAGCAGTACTCCGCCGCCTCCGGCGCGTGGAGCGAAAAAACGGCGGAGAGCTATATAGGCGGCGCGTGGAAGGACTGGAACATACACCTTTACGAGCCGGGCAATGAGTACACGCACCTGACGGGCGGCTGGAACGGCGAGGCGCGGGCGCACTCGTCCTCCGCCAGGGGCATCACGCCAACTGTGACGCGCGGCGAGCAGGAGCTGTACGTGACGGCGCAGACACAGGCCGTCGCAAGCGGCTGCGGCTACGTGCTGAGGACGGCGAAGAGCATCGACCTGACGGATGTGGCGTCCATACACGCGCTGGTCAGCGGCGTCAGCGGGATAGTGAGCTTCGGCGCGATGGCGGAGGGCGCGGCGTATCAGACGCTGGCAAAGAGCGTGCAGCTTGTAAACGGGGCGTACAGCGTGGACGTTTCCGCACTGAGCGGACAGCACAGGCTGTGCTTCGCCGCTAAGAGCACCACCTCCAGCGTGATGACGCTGGCCTTCCGGGTGCAGAAGGTCTGGCTTGAATGAGGGAAGGAAAATGAGTGGGATGAGCATATACGGCGCGCTTGTGCGCGCCGGGATGACGGCCGCGGGGGCCTGCGGCCTGATGGGGAACATGCAGGCGGAAAGCGGCATGAAAAGCAATATCGTCCAGCGCGGGATGACGGCGCTTTCCGACGGCGAATATACGCGCCGCGCCGACGCGGGCGAGCCGGACTTTATCCGCGACGGCGCGGGCTACGGCCTGTGCCAGTGGACATATTGGAGCCGGAAGCAGGCGCTGCTGCGCTTTGCGCGCGAACGCGGCGTGAGCGTGGGCGACGAGGGGATGCAGGTGGAGTTCTGCCTTTCGGAGCTTTGCGGCGAATACCCGGCGCTGCGGCGCTTTTTGTGTGAAACGCAGGACGTGCGCGCCGCGGCGGAGAGGGTGTGCAGAGAGTATGAGCGCCCGGCGGTGAACAATGTGGACGCGCGGGCGGCATACGCCGCGCGGTTTGCGGACATGGCGGCGCGCGAGGGCTGGGGGAGTGCCGCGTCTAGCGGTGTTAATCCCTCAGTCGCCTACGGCGACAGCTCCCTTTACAAGGGAGCCGAGGGTGCGGAGGAAGCCGGGAGCGCGGATGGAGCCGGAGAAAGCGCCGGGGCCGGGAGTGCGGAGGCGTATTGGCCGCCGCGCATGATATGCGAGGGCATGAGCGGCAGCGACGTTGCCGCGGCGCAGGCGCTGCTCCGGGCGCGCGGCATAGAATGCCCCGCGGCGGGCGTGTTCGACGCGCAGACGCGCGCGGCGGTGCTGACATTTCAGGCGCGGCGCGGCCTTGACCGCGACGGCATCGCGGGCGGCATGACCTGGGGCGCGCTGCTGGATAGGGCGCGGCCATGAGCGAGGCCGTGATAGTGGCGGCGCTGGGCTTTGCGGGCACGCTGACGGGCGCGTATCTTGCCAACCGCAAAACGAGCGCCCTGATAGCCTACAGGCTGGAGCAGCTTGAAAAGAAGGTGGACAAGCACAACAGCGTCATAGAGCGCACGTTTGAGCTGGAAAAGCGCGCCGCGCTCACGACGGAGCAGATAAAGGTCGCAAACCACCGCATAGACGACCTTGAGCGCGGCGCGCAGATGTAATAATGAATAGAAAGAGGACATATACATATGATGAACTGGAAAAACATTGCGGAAAGAGCGGCGTGGACCTTCCTTGAGGGCTTCCTTGTCGCACTGCCCGCGGCGTCGCAGCTTGGCGTTGACGCTGCCGCGTGGAAGGCCGCGCTGATAAGCGCGGCAATGGCGGGGCTGAGCGCGCTTAAGACCCTTGCGCTGGAGCTTATAGACGCGGCAGTCCGTTAAAGAGCAAAAAATGCCCCGCACGGCCTGAAATACCGGGCCGCGCGGGGTATACGGCGATTATAGGAAGAAAATGGGCGTTAAAATCTTTATAAGGGCGGCAAATTTTTTCACGCCTCCTTTAAGCAAAATGAAATTGTAGGAATGGAATCTTAACATATATGAATAGTATGATAAGGGCGCCTCAAGTGGTCAGGCCGGCCACGGAATGTAACGACCAGTTTTTTGACAGTGAAGAGACCCCAAAAAGTTAGACAAAGAATTAAGATGTAATTGTTCAAGCTAC
>URPU01000041.1 GCA_900549865.1 uncultured Eubacteriales bacterium | reverse complement strand
ACAGGGATAAAGCGCTTGAAATGTCTGAAAAAGCGAGGCTGCGCGCGTCAGATACGTTTGACAGAAATAAGAATTTCAAAACTATGCTTGATATATACGGCGGTCTGCATTGAACGCTGCATGTTGGAGTGAATATGGATACGCTTGAAAAGCTCTGGAAGATAACGAAAATCAGTCCGGCTGTTTCTACGGAAAATGTTGGCGATTATATTATAAGAAAGCATTGTGCTGCTGTTTTAGATGATATATTTAAGGATGCCTATACAGTTGAGATTCCGACTCGCGAGAGGCTGTCTGCGCTGTCGATGCGGCATGTAAACACGTCCGACTTCGCATTTGTCTGCGGCACGAATCTTCTTGCTTCCGACATGAAGAATATAAAGCAATGGAATATAACGCTGCATGATGTACGCCGAATGAGAACAGTTATGATCGGCAAACGGGATATTATCAGACCGGCTGTTGTGAAAAGCAAGCTTGAGAAAATGCATGTTATTTTGCTGGGCGTCGGCTGGCATCAGTATCAGAACGAACCAACGGCGTATACGAGGCGGCTGCTTTCTACGCTGCTCGATGCGCACTATATCCATTCTGTCAGGGATTCCTACACTGCAGAGAAGCTTAAGGCGATAGGAATGACCAATGTCGTCAATACTGCCTGCCCGACCATGTGGCCGCTCTCGGAAGCGCATTGTGCTTCTATCCCGCATGATAAGGCCAAGCGTGTGGTGACCACGCTGACAAATTATAATATCAACGCGGACTATGACAGGACGATGCTTCGTATGCTTAAGAAAAACTATGGGCATGTGTTCGTCTGGATACAGGCAGTGGAGGATTTTGCGTATCTGCAAAAGCTGCCGGAATATATAGACGGCGGTATTACTGCCGTTCCGCCGACGCTTGCTGCATATGACGTGCTGCTTGCGTCCGGTGACATTGACTATGTCGGAACGCGTCTGCATGGCGGGATAGAGGCGTTGAATCATGGGCGCCGCAGTCTGGTGTTGGCGGTGGACAACAGAGCAACAGAAATTGGCAAGGATACGAATCTGCCTGTGATGGACAGAAAATCCGCTGTTGACTTGATAGAAGAGAGGATAAACAGCTCATGGGCGACGGAGATAGTGCTGCCAAACGATAATATAAGTCTTTGGAAGAGCCAGTTTGTATGATGGTAATGTGTGCGCAGCGGGCAAGAGGGAAGTATGAGTAAGTCCAGAAGTCAGAACACAATATTAAATATTTTCTTCGGATATGCTGCACAGCTCGGCACGATAGTACTCTCTTTTATCGGCCGCAGAGTATTCCTGCAATACCTCTCGGTGGATTATCTGGGAATAAACGGCCTGTATTCCAATATTCTCACGGTGCTTTCTCTGGCGGAGCTGGGGCTTGATACGGCGGTGGTGTATTCCCTTTATAAGCCTGTCGCAGATGGGAACGAGGCGCTTATCAATTCGCTGCTCGCCTATTTCAAAAGGATATACTTTGCACTTGCCGGAATAATTTTTCTCATCGGCACGGCGCTTGTTCCGTTCCTGCATTTTCTGATCAAGAGCGAACTTAACAGGCAGGATCTTATCTATTATTATCTGATATTCCTTGCCAATACGGTCGCCTCGTATTTTGTCGCGCATAAGGTGGCGCTGCTGTGCGCGTATCAGGAACAGCGTGTGCAGAAGCTGGTCGTCCTTTCTTCAAATCTGGTTTTACAGATACTGCACATAATTGTGCTGGTGGTTTGGAAAAACTATTATCTTTATGTGCTGGCGACGCTGCTGACAACGATAATAAGTAACCTCGCTCTCGGCTGTGTATGCGACAAGATACACCCGAATATAAAGAAAAAACTGCCTCCTGTCGATTTCGATAAGAAGCCCATACGCGAAAAGGTTTATTCTACCCTTATCTATAAGGTAGGGGCTGTTGCAGTGACAAATACGGACAATATACTTATATCTGTCCTTGTCAGCACGGCGGCTGTCGGCCTCTACTCCAACTATTATGTGGTTTATGGGTCGATACAGGGCTTTATTGCCATAATTACGACCTCGCTCATAAGCAGTCTGGGAAACCTCGGTGTGAGCGGGGATAAAAAGCGCCAGTATGAGATATTTAATTTCGCGCTGATGTTCTATCATTTCACGGCGGCGCTTGGGCTTATCGGCTTCAGCGCGCTGTTGAATGATGTGGTGGAATTGTGGCTCGGGGCGGAGTATCTTTTTGACTGGCCGACTGTATTTATAATTGCACTTAATTTTTATATATCCAATGCCATATCCCCCGTGTGGATGTACCGCGAGGCGAACGGACTTTTTGAACAGGTGCGATATCTTATGCTGGCACGCGCGGCGGTAAACATTATTCTTTCAGTGCTGCTTGGCATGATATGGGGAACCTTCGGAATACTGCTTGCAACGGCGATAAGCCTTGCTGTAACGAACTTCTGGTATGAGCCCAGAATACTTTTCAAAAAAGTGTTTGATCTTTCCGTGCGCGAGTACTGGCGGACGCAGGGACGATACTTCCTTATGACGCTGCTCGCTATGGCAGTGTGCTATGGCGCAATAGGCGTGCTTCCGCGCGCGGCCACCCTGCCGCTTATCCTGATAAAAACGCTTTTGATAATACTTCTCACAACAGGGATATTCTTTGTGTTTGTGCACAGAAAGCCTGAGTACGGCGAAATAAAGGCGCTGTATGCACGGCTGAGAAAGAGCCGATGATGGGAATGCATGAAATATAGATTTATAGTATAATATAGCATCACATATCAAAACACACAGCCTGATACGGGGCTTCCCGTATCAGGCTGTGCCATTTACTCGGCGACGTGAATCTCTTTTATTGTGAAATCCCTGCCGGAGAGCACTGTTTTATTGAAGCTTCCGCAGTTGGGGCAATAGCCCTCGTTCTGTACGACGTTGAAAATCTCGTCGCAGTCGTCGCACTCGGCAAGCCCGGGCACAGGCTCAAGTATGAGCCGTGTGCCCTGAAGCTCGGGAATATCCGCGCTCACGGGCGGATAAAGCTCCTCCACATACTCGGGAATAACGAGCGACAGCTCACCGATGGAGCATACTATCTCGTCGATATGGCTGATGTTATTCTCGTGCGCATAGTCAACGACGGTTTTGCACATGCTGCGGACAATGCCGATCTCATGCATAGGCTGTCTCCGCTTTACTTCTTGATGAGCTTTTTCTTTGCCAGACGGCCAAGCGCAGACGGCGTGTTGGTCACGGCGGTCAAAAGCGTGCGGTAATACGTCTGCCCCTTGTTGTCAAGCGTCTTTTCAAGCCGTATTGCGTCAAACTTGCACTTCGTTGTGCAGATACCGCAGCCGACGCACAGATCCTCGTCGATAACGACGCAGCCGCAGCCGAGGCATCTGTCCGCTTCCTTCTTTATCTGCTCCTCTGTGAGCGTTCCGCGCAGATCCTTGAAGGTCTTCTTCGCCTCGGCGGCGGAGCCGCACGCGGCCTTCTGGCGCGGGGCTGTGTCGAAGCTGCCGATTGAAACGGCGACAGTGGAAGCGTCAAGCGCCTTATAGTCGCGGTTGTCGCGGCCAAGGTCAAGCGTCTGACCGGCGTGGACATAACGGTGGATGGAGACTGCGCCTTCCTTGCCGGCCGCAATGGCGTCAATGGCAAACTTCGGGCCGGTCACAACGTCGCCGCCGGCAAATACGTCGGGCACGCTCGTCTGGCAGGTCTTCGCGTTTGCAACGACGGTGCCGTTCTTGTTGGTGTCAAAGCCCGCGATGCCGCAAAGCTCGACCTTCTGCCCAATGGCGGAAATGACGCTGTCCACCTTCATGGACTCGAACTTCCCGGTTCCGACGGGCTTTCTGCGGCCTTTTGCGTCCGCTTCGCCAAGCTCCATAAGCTCGACCTTCAGCTCGGCCGCCTTGCCGTCGCTGCCGGATATCTCCGCCGGTGCGGCGAGGAAGCGGAACTTCACGCCCTCTGCCTCGGCCTCCGCCACTTCCTCGGCGTCTGCCGGCATTTCATCGCGCCCGCGGCGGTATACCACGGTGACATCGTCCGCGCCGAGGCGGACGGCAGTGCGCGCAACGTCTATCGCAACGTTGCCGCCGCCGATAACGGCGACAGACTTGCCGATTTCCGGTGCTTTGCCGAGATTCACATCACGCAGGAAGTCTATGCCGGTGAACACGCCGGAAAGCTCATCGCCCTTGCAGCCGACAGCCGTGCCGCGGCTTGCGCCGATGCCGAGATAGAACGCCTTGTAGCCCTCACTGCGAAGCTGGTCGAGCGTGACGTCCTTGCCGACTTCAACGCCGGTCTTGAACTCCACGCCAAGCTCCTTGAGAATGTCGATCTCGGAGTTGACGACGGCCTTATCGAGACGGAAGCTGGGAATGCCGAGCGTGAGCATGCCGCCGGGCTTCTCTTCCTTTTCAAATACGGTCACGGGATAGCCCTTCACGGCGAGGTAGTATGCGCAGCTCATGCCCGCGGGGCCGGCGCCGATAACGGCGATCTTCTCGGGATAGGGCTTGCCGGTCTGATTCAGCATCTTCGGCACGAAGCGCGTCGCGGCGTCAAGATCCTTCTCCGCGATGAACTTCTTGATATCGTCGATAGCGACGGAGGAATCGACAATACCGCGCGTGCAGGCCGCTTCACAGGCCTTGTTGCAGATGCGGCCGCAGACGGCAGGGAAGGGGTTCTCCTTCTTTATAAGCTCCAGCGCGTCGGTATAGCGCCCCATAGAGGCCAGCTTTATGTAGCCCTGTACGGGGATGTGCGCCGGGCAGGTGGCCTTGCAGGGGGCCGTGCCGCTTTCCATGACGTCGCTGCGGTTGGTGCGGTACTCTATGTTGTAGCTGCTTCTATCCCAGGGGATAGCCCTGTCGGAGTCGTATGCGTCGGATATGTGCGGGTCAGTCGCGCAGTTCTTCTGCCCGAGGCGGAGCGCGTTCGTCTGGCAGTTTTCAACGCACTGGCCGCAGGCGACGCACTTTTCCTTATCCACACGCGCAGTAAAGTTGGAGCGGATAGCATTCTTTGAGCGGAAATATTCGGCGATCCTCAGCGCGAAGCAGGAGCAGCCGCAGCAATTGCATATTGCCGTCGTGTCCTCAAATCCGGGCGTCTGGTTTATCTCGTGCACAAGGCCGTTATCCTCCGCGCGCCGGAGTATCTCATAAGCCTCCTCCTTGGTGACGAGGCGGTGCGCGCCGGTCTTGGAGTAGTTGATTGCATTGTCGTTGAGGTACATGCACATGTCGTCCTCAAGGTGGCCGCAGCCCTCGCCCATAAGGCGGCGCGCACGGCGGCAGGAGCACGGGCCGACGGAGATAGCCGTCGCGTTCTCGATGAGCGTGCTTATCTCGTCGTAGGAGGCGGTGCGGGTGTTGTTCTCAATAGCGCTCATGACGGGCATAACGCGCATGAAGCTCATGCCCAGCTTGCCAGAGTTGAGCGTGGGGGCCAGCAGCTCAATGCGGCGGCGGGTGTACTCTTCAAAGCAGTAGCCGAGGTCGGGATAGCGCTCACACTGCTCCTTGTTGGAAAGAATACCCTCCATAATGCCGGGAACCCAGATGGGGTAGTAGTAGCCAAGCTCACCGTCCGTTGTACGTGAACGCGCGACGCCCGCGACGACCAGCTTGTCGATCTGCTTCTGAACAAAATTGACGTCCATGCTGCACCTGCGCGCAAGCTCTGCCGCGGTGCGCGGGGCCTCAAGGCGCATATGCATCATAACGGCGCACATGTCGTCGTCAACGATGGGCGCGAGGATCCTGTACTCAGGATCTTTGTAGGTGATGCCAGTGTAGGTCATGCTTTCAAGACTTACTTTTGTGGCAAGTGCGAGAATGTTAGCTCTTTTTTCCATATACTCACCTCGTAATTTGCGTGATAATCATTTATCACACTGATTAGCCTATTTTATCACAATCTACACATGATATGCAATAGCGGTAAGAGCGATTTTTGTTATGAAATGCCGAAGAAAGATATACATGTCGCGGCAGAATGTCAAATTTAAATTCCTACTTAAATGCTTGGCTATGCCACGCCTGCACAAGCTTGATTTTTGCCCGCCCGCGTATTATAATCGCAGCATGAATAACGTTAAAGATAATTATGAACATTATGAAATAGAGCGGCGCTTCCTTATTGCAATGCCGGATGAAGCTGTGCTTTCCACGTGCGCGGAGAGGACGGACATTGTGCAGATCTATCTTGCCGCGCAGCCGGGAGAGACCGCGCGCGTAAGAATGCGCGGGGCGAACGATCGCTATACCTATACGCACACGGTGAAAACGCGCATTACCGCCGCACGGCGCGTGGAGTGTGAGCGTGAGATAACTGCGGCAGAGTACGCGGCGCTATTGAAGACCGCCGATCCGCAGAAGCATGTTATATGTAAAAGCCGGTATTGCCTTCCTTATTGCGGCCGCGTGTTCGAGATAGACGTTTTCCCGTTCTGGCAGGACAGGGCGATAATGGAGATAGAGCTTGACGACGAGAACGAGAATGTCGTTTTCCCGCCGCAGGTGCATATACTCAAGGAGATAACGGAGGACGGCAGGTATACGAATGCCGCCATGGCTGTTGAGGTGCCCTATGACGAGATATGACGCAGGAACATTCGTTAATGTCAGCGCGTCATAAGACCGAGATGCGAAGATCGGAGGATGCGATTTATTATGAATATGAAGAAGATAACAGCGCTTTTGCTGATTGCTGCGCTTGCCCTTGCGCTTTGCGGATGCGGGGAGCTTGCGAACCTGAAAAATGTGGAGCTTCCGCCCCTGCCGGATGCGAGCGACGCACAGACGCCGGAGGAAACCGCCGCGCCAACACCGGCGCAGGAGATCGACACGACAGGCAGCAAGGCGGCCTCAGACCTGCTTGAGCATGTCATTGTCAGCATCTCTTCGCAGAAGGAAGAGCATTATGACCCGCAGAACGGCGATACGCTCATACTCACGTTTTCGTATGAGACGCCCGCCGTTTATATAGAAGGGCGCGACGACGCGGCCGCGGCAATAAACGAATACATCGCCACGGTCGATGAGACCTATTATACCGGGAACGACTACGGCGTATCCGGTGAGGACGGCCTGCCCAGCGGCGTGAACGGTATGCTTGAAATGGCGACCGATAACTACAGCTACGCCGTTGAAAACGGCCAGACAGATCTGCCGCTTGAATATGTCTCCTCGCGCACGGCCAAGGTCGCGCGCATAGACAGCCGTGTGCTCAGCATGGTGTATAACACCTATACCTTCACGGGCGGCGCGCATGGGAACTACTTTGACACCGGCTATACCTTTGACACCGAGAGCGGCGAGTACGTCACGCTGGACATGCTGTCAAGCGACAGGGAAGCGCTTGCGGCCTTCCTTGCCGATTATATGATGAAGCTTTATAAAGCGGACAAGGACGGGTATTATTCCGCGCGCGTTGTTGAGGACATTGCCCTTACGACACAGCCCGATGTGGAGACGGCCATAGCGGCGCTCGTGCGCGACGGCTCATGGTATTTTGACGAGGACGGCATGGTCATATTCTCCACGGTGTACGAGCTTGGCCCGTATGCGGCGGGCATCGTTGAATTCGACATTCCGTACAGCGACCTTAATGGACATATAGACGACAAGTGGCTTCCTGCTGATGTCACTAGTGACGGCAGTCTTGAGCTCAAGGCGCAGAGCGATGTCGCCGATGGATCAATCGAGATAATCGACAAAGTCACAGTTGACGAGAACAGCGAACAGCTTTGCCTTGAGGCCGTCGGAACGGTGTATGACGTACGCCTTTCGGCAGTTGACTATTCCGACAGGTTTTATGAGACGGCACAGCTCTGGGCATGCAGCTATATGAGCGACTGTGTGCTCCAGCTTGAAACGCTTATACCCGACGGTATGCCGAAGCTTCGAGTTAGCTATATGGACGCCTCCGGACAGCAGAAGGGGCTTCTGCTCACACAGAGCGGCGAGGACGGCAGCTATATCCTTATTGACGACGACAGCATAGAGGCTGTCGGATAAAATGCGGAAAATATCGCCGGTTTTTCAAGAAAAACCTTGACAATGGCGGGCGGACATGTTATCCTACTAAAGCCGCATTGAAGGGGCAGAAAAGCGGGGCTATGCCTCCGCCCTAAGAGCGAGACCTATAAAGAGGGAGGATATGTTCATGAAGCATGCTATCATCGTGACCGGCGGCAAGCAGTACCGTGTTGCTGAGGGCGACGTTATCTTTGTTGAGAAGATAGACGCTGCAGCAGGCGAGGCTGTTAAGTTCGACCAGGTTCTGGCTGTTATAGACGGTGAGACCGCAGTGTTCGGCGCACCCTGCATTGAAGGCGCGTCCGTCTCCGCAAATGTCGTCAAGAATGGCAAGAGCGCCAAGATCCGCGTCTATAAGATGAAGCCTAAAAAGGGCTACCGCAGGACGCAGGGTCACAGACAGCCCTACACCAAGGTTCAGATCGAGACTATCAACGCTTAATTCTTCCGCAACTGATATTGACTAAAGGAGGGAAACCTAAATGGCACATAAAAAAGGTATGGGTTCTACCAAGAACGGCCGCGACAGTGAGTCAAAGCGTCTTGGCGCCAAGAGAGCCGACGGGCAGTTTGTTCTGGCCGGCAACATCCTTGTCAGACAGCGCGGAACTAAGATCCACCCGGGTACCAACGTCGGTAAGGGTAAGGACGACACTCTGTTCGCTCTTGTGGACGGCAAGGTGAAGTTCGAGCGCATGGGCAAGGACCGCAAAAAGGTCTCTGTTTACGAAGAAATCGCTCAGTAAATGTTGACTTAAAGGCCGGACACCGCGTCCGGCCTTTTCTTATGTATATTGCATGGAGGACTGATATGGCATCTGCATTTGTCGATAAGGCCAGAATAAGCATCCACGCCGGCAAGGGCGGGGACGGCGCGGTCGCTTTCCACAGGGAAAAGTACGTTGCCGCCGGCGGCCCTGACGGGGGAGACGGCGGCCGCGGCGGAAATATCGTCTTTGTTGTGGACGATAATATGTCCACGCTGATGGACTTCCGCTATAAGCGCAAATATACGGCCGGCAGCGGTGCGAACGGACAGGGGAAGCGCTGCTACGGCAAGGACGGCGAGACGCTGTATATAAAGGTTCCCCGCGGTACGATAGTCCGCGACACGGAAACCGGCGCGATAATGCATGACATGTCCACCGGTGAAAACTGGGTCGCGGCCAAGGGCGGCCGCGGCGGCTGGGGCAATATGCATTTCGCCACGCCGACAAGGCAGGTCCCGCGCTTTGCAAAGCCCGGTCTGCCCGGGGAGAGTCACGATATCACGCTGGAGCTTAAGCTTCTGGCCGACGTCGGGCTTGTCGGCTTCCCCAACGTGGGCAAGTCCACGCTCCTTTCCGTCGTCAGCAAGGCACACCCCAAGATAGCGAATTATCATTTCACCACGCTCTTCCCCAATCTCGGCGTTGTATATGTCGATGAGGGCGTGTCGTTCGTCATGGCCGATATCCCCGGCATAATCGAGGGCGCATCCGAAGGGGCAGGGCTTGGCTACGATTTCCTGCGCCATATCGACAGATGCCGTCTCCTTGTGCATCTGGTCGATGTCTCCGGCTCTGAAGGGCGCGACCCGGTCGAGGATTTTGATGCCATAAACGCGGAACTGAAGGAATACAGTCCTGAGCTTGCGGCGCGGCCGCAGCTCGTCGCAGCCAACAAGTGCGACCTCGTTGAGGATGGCAGTGATAATATCGCCCGCCTCAAGGCGCATGTGGAGGCGCTGGGCTATGAGTTCTTTGAAATGAGCGCCGTTACGCATGAGGGCACGCGCGAGCTTGTCAAGGAGTGTGCGCACAGGCTGTCGGAGCTTCCCGCAATGATAAGCTTTGAGGCGGATTATGTTCCGCCGGAGCCTGTTATTGACACCTCTGAGGCGCTTGACATTCAGCACTTTGACGATATGTGGATCGTGGAAGGCCCGTGGCTCCAGCGCCTCGTCGCCACTATCAACTTTGAGGATTACGAGAGCCGCATGTATTTTGACCGCGTTCTGCGCGATTCCGGTGTGTATCAGCGGATGGAGCAGATGGGCGTCAAGGACGGCGACACCGTCAGCATGTACGATCTTATGTTTGAATATAAGGACTGAGCTTCCAAAAAAGTCATCCGGCAGCGGATGACTTTTTTGCGCCCTTTTTGTAATATCAGCCGTTGATTCCATAGTGTATTGGTGAGGCGGAAAGGACGTGAGCATTTGAGAGACGAAGAGATAATCGCCCTGTTTTTTGAGCGCTCAGAACAGGCGATAGAGGCGCTGCGGGATAAATACGGCGTGCCGGTCAGATGTGTGGCGCGAAATATACTTGGCAGCCGTCAGGATGCGGAGGAGTGCGAAAACGATACATATCTGGGCTGCTGGAACAGCATTCCGCCGCACAGGCCGGATCCGCTGAAAACCTATGTCTGCCGCATTGCCAGAAATCTCGCCGTGACGCGTTATCATTCCAACACCGCGCAAAAGCGGAACAGCAGCTATGACGCGGCTTTTGAAGAGCTGGAGGAGTGCATTCCCGATACATTCTCGGTCGAAAACGAGGCCGAGACCGCGGAGCTCACGGCGGCTATCAACGCGTTTCTCTCGGAGTTAAAACGTGAGGACAGAGTGATGTTTGTGCGCAGATACTGGTTTTCCGATACCGTGGCGGATATAGCCAAGGCGCTTGATATGCGCGAAAATCTCGTCTCCGTGCGCCTTTTCCGCCTGAGAGACAGGTTACGCCGCTATCTGACAAAGGAGGGATTGGTCTGATGAGACAGGAGAATATATCAAGGGCGCTCGGCGCGATAGACGGGCGGTTCATAGAAGAAGCTTCTGCATACTCCTTTTCAGTTGGCGCTGGTATTATTGAAAAGGAGAGTGCTTCGCAAATGAATAATGGACGATGCGGGAAAAAAATTGACGGACGGATGCTGCTGCGGATATGCCTTGCGGCGGCGGTCGCTGCGGCGCTGCTGACAGTCACGGCGTATGCGGCGGTCAGCATCCACACACGCCGCCGGCAGGAGATCCGGCAGAACATGAATATCGACGCCAGCAACACGGAAAGCTATGTTGAGTATGCCGCGGACGACGGCGGGGTGACGTTGCTGTCGGCGATAAACGACGGGGAGTTTCAGCGCGTGTATGTGAATATATCCCCGGTCGATATGGCGGAAATCAAGGCGTGGCCCGACGAAGGAAGCTTCCTGTGGTCAGTAAGCGAGGACTGCGGCGGATACGCGAACCCCGTCTTGCAGCCGGGACGCAGTCTGAGTGGACGCGATGAGATAACAGAGGCCGTCTTGCAGGATGCGTATGATGCGGAAACAAAGACGCTGACCGTGCAGTGCTATATCCCGAATGACGCGCTTGCACAGCTGGGTTTCGGAGCGGTGGAGCTGACGCTCATGCGCTTCAATATTGATGCATACGACGCCTCCGGCTATGCATCGCGCCGTGATTGGGCACAGGATACCGGGAACGTGTACGGCACAGTGAGCTTTGCGCCGACCGAACATGAGGTGCGGTATATCAGCTTTGGCGGTGCGGTCGTGACGGATGAGGAGACCGGCACAGAGGTAACGCTTTACGGGCTGGAGCTTTCATCGACTGCCGCCGTGTGGCGCGTGGATTACGACGGTGCCGAGGAACTGATGGCCGGAAAATGCCCGCCGGAAAAGCAGCCGTATTACATCGCCATCGGCGACAGAATATGTGCGGACGCCGTTTTGCATCTTACCGGCGGCGGGGAATTCACGACCGGCGGGTGTATGTCCGCAGAGTACGTAAACGGAGAAGCCAGACTGTATTGCGCGTGGGGCGGCGCGGCGATAGATATAAATGCGGTCGAAAGCATCACCCTCCACGGTACAGCTATCACATTCACGGGATGATAAAGAGAAAAACTTGTATTCCACTTGCATTCCGGGCGCAGCAAGGGTGGCCCTGATGCCGCTGGACCGCTTTTGATCCGGGCTTACTTATGAACATATACATATAATATAATTATTGCATTAGCCTTGCCTCCTAAGACCAACTATACTCGCATGGAAATTTACTTATTGTGACATTATTTGTTGATTTTCTGGTTGCATTTGATATAATGTGACGAATAGATTTTGCTTGTCACGGTTTTGGTTTATGTCCGGCAATGCATTATGGCGGATTCTTCAGTTGGAGGAGCGGAGGTAAATGGAATATACTGAGCTTATATGGGATAGATACCTTGATTCGTTCGACAGTGAGCTGACTGAGCTGTGGGATCTGATGGGCAGCAGTCTGCTGCGTTCGGCACCGTCTGCCCGTGTTGCCATCCTGAAAAAAACTATTCAGAGCTTTTCGTATTCCAGCCGGTTCATGCTCATGCGGATACTTCAATCGCGGGCAGGTGCGGAAGGCTCTGACGGATTTGAATATACCGGTGACGGCATTCATTATACCTTTGCGGACATAAGCGCGGACCATGCCGCGGCAATGAGCTCCGAAGAAAGCAGCCGGTACGAGCGGGTGCTGAATGACATTGCGCTGCGGTATGAGCGTGATGTGGAATACAGCCGGTATCTGACGGCAAAGGCTTGGCATACGCCGGAGACCTATGAGGCGGAGCTTGAGAAACAGCATGGCGCTTCAAAGGCAAAGCGGCTTGCCAGACAAATGTATAAAACAAGGCTGACGCGGCAGGAGGCGCTTGATCTGGGGCATGCGCTGGGCTTTACGCTCGACGAGATGCAGCAGTTTCTGCTGCGCGTTTTCGATACTGATGATTGCCTGCGCTTTACCCGTGCCGATGACATGATAGAGGCCTACTGCTTCCTGACGGGAGCGGATATGGAGAGCGCCGCAAGGCTCAAGGCCGGGTACAGGGAAAAGTCTGCCGGAATAGCGAAGGATCTGACTGCAAGGGAACCCGGCTGGACCGGGCTTGCGCCGTCCATACTCAACTGCAATGCGGAAGAATGGCTGCACCATCCCGACGACAGGGATGAGCGCTTCATGGCGTGGCTGTTGGAAAACGCGCCGCATCTGGATATACCTTCGCGCAGGGCACAGGTGATCTACCGCAACCTGCTGGCGTTTGTATATAGATTTGCGGACGACTCATACAGCGGCGAGGAATCGCGCGAGCTGTCACAGCTTTTGGGTCTCATTTCCGATGAGAAGAGTAGCGCCGCGCTGAAAATGATCCCGGACGATGAAATGCTGCACGACAAAGCGTTTACGGACGTGTTGCTTGCGGCAATCGTCGAATGCCGCAACAGCTATCTCGGCTCTTTCACCATTTCGGCCAATAAGGATATGGAGCTTTCCTCCGCGGATGCGACCGCGGCCTTCAAAAAGCATATATTGGATATCCTCCTCGGCACGGCGGAGGTCGAAAAAAGCGATATGCTGTACCTCCTGTGGATCGCGGCGGGGCTTTGCTGGTGCTTTGAAGCGACAGACGATGCGGCAACGTTTGACCACATGTGTGATTTTCAGAGCGTGTGCGAGGAGTTCCTGAAAGCGGCACATCTGCCGCAGCTATATTATCCGCACGTGATGGAGACAAGCATTTTCCTCTCCATCGTTTCAAGCAGCAAGGAGTATGATCCGTCAGAGACCTACGCGATAATATGCGAGGAGATAAAGGAAAAGAGAAGGGCGCGCGCCAGCCACAGCAAAAAGCACAGCGAGGAAGAGAAGCTGGCGATAGTAAAAGCGTGGATAGAACGGAAGAAAACCGTCAGTCTTGACGATTTCGCGGCGGAATACGGAGTAAGCCCGAAGTCTGTATCCTATTGGCAGAAAAGTCTGCGTGATAAAGGGGCTGTTTGAGCAATGATAATGAAAGATACAAGACAGCCGCTGCCGGCCGGTACAAGAATAGGCTTTGACAGCGGCAGCATCTATGAGATCTCTGGAGACCCGATAGGCTTTGGCGGCGGCAGTATAATTTATCCTGCTGTCAGGTACACACGCCGCGATGGGGGGAAAAGCACAGACGGCTTTGACTATGTCCTGAAGGAGTGCTTCCCCGCCCCCGGCGCACACAGGTTCGTGCGCGCCGCCACGGGTGAGATAATCCCCCAAAATGGTGACTCAGGCGGTGCGGACTATCTGCGCCTGTGCAAGTCCATGCAGCTCAGCGAAGAGGCGATAACCAAAAGTCTCTATAAAACCGCGGTGCATACTCTGCCGATAAAGGAGTCCGCCCAGCGCGCAGAGTGTGTTTTGCCAGACCAGCCGGGGCAGACGATCGAAAACGTCTTTACAGTCATGGATTCGCTCTCCCTTAAGGGGAACGCGCTCACGTCCTATGTGAAAAACCGGCGGATGCTCCCTCTGCGGCAGGCATTCTCTGTTGTGCAGCAGCTTCTGTATGCGGTGAGAGAAATACATAATGCCGGATTTCTGCATCTGGATATTCAGACAGGCAATATTTTCATTCAAGGCTCCCTCGCACCGGGGGAAAGCATCCTCACACTGATCGACTTCGGCTGTGCAAGGGCACTCAAGGACGGGCGGACGGACGTGATATCTGACAGGCTCGTTTTCACTACGCAGGGCTTTGCCGCGCCGGAGATACTTCTGCATAATGACGGCTCGCTCGTCCTCACTCCCGCGGCGGACATATATTCTGTCGGCTGTGTCCTGCTGAATCTTCTGACCGGCAAGCGATACGACTCCGCGGAGCTGATTTCAAATAAGCGCGGCAAATATATAGACGCCATGAAGCTCTACCGCATCAATTGCCCCCGCCACCTGACGGAGAAGATGCAGCTCATCATTGCGAAGGCGCTCAAAAACGAACCGTCCGAGAGATACAATACGGCGGATGAAATGCTGCGGGATGTGGAGGACTTCATCAATGCGCTTCCACTGACAGTTACGCCGCTTGCGAACACGGCGTTCAGCGCCTTTATTTCATATCGCCACGGCGACATTGACAGCCGCGCCGCGCAGGAGCTGCAAAAGCAGCTTGAGCATTTTCGTGCGCCCAAGGGTATCTCCGCAGAAAGGAAACCGTTCAAAAGATGCTATCTGGATGACGGCGAGTTGTCCGGCGGCTATGACTATGCAAAACAGCTTCGTGAGGCGCTTAAAAACTCCGAGTGGCTGATCGTTGTCTGCTCACCCGGAACAAAGGACTCCCGCTGGGTAAACGAAGAAATAGACATTTTCCTGGAGTATCACGACAGAAGCCGCGTGCTTGCGCTTCTGACCGGGGGAGAGCCGGAGCAGTCGTTTCCGTCAAGACTTCTTGAAGAGACTCCTGCGGGTGACCTGCTGATTGCCGCCGACTGCAGGGGAGAGGATCTCGGACAGGTTTTGAAAAACATACGCGGTGACGCTTTTCTGCGGCTTGCCGCGCCGATGCTCTCCACGACTTTTGACGGACTAAAACAGAGAAATAGAATTTACAGACTCCGACGGGTAGCCGCTGCGGGGGCGGCTGTTGCCGTGCTGGCCGTCGCCTTCGGCGTGTATTCCGCCGACAAAGCCGCCACCATCGCCTCGCAGGCCGCACGCATTGAGGCGGAGTACAAAAATGCACTCATCAACGAATCAAGGTTCCTGACGGAGCAGGCAAAAAATTATCTTGCTGAGGAGGACACTATAGGCGCTATTGAGATGGCGCTGCGCGCCCTGCCTTCCGAGACGCAGGACAGGCCCGTGCTGGCGGACGCAAAATACGTTCTTGGAAGCGCGCTGGACGTCTATGTAATGCCAGGCCATGAAAAGCCGTTCAAGGCGACGAAAAGCTTTGCATCGGATAAGGTCTATAAAATGTTTTGCGACACGGAAGGGGAGTATATATTCACCCTTGAGGATGAGTACAAGCGTGTCTGTGTAAGAGACGGAAATTTTGACTTAATTGACGCAGTGCGTTTTGATGAGGAGATTTCATCGCAGTTTTTTTCTCCGGAGCTGCTTATTCCGGGGAAAAGCAGTCTGCTGATAAGCACATATTCCGGCGTATTCTGTTGGAACTACGAAACAGGGGAGCTTTCGACTTTAATGGATGAACATGCTTCTGGTATCATGCTTTCTGCCGACGGGAGCTTTGCCGCGATAATTACGTCAGAATATACGGATGCGTTTGAAACTAACTATTATGTAAACCTGATCAACACTGAGACCGGCGCCCTGCTGGGAAAGCATGAGCTTAACGCCGCGGTCAAAGCCTTGTGCGATGCGGATATTTCACTGGATTATTTTAACTATGTTCTGGATCTGCTTGCCATCGAACCTGACGGCAGCGGGCTGGTATTTGCAGTCTCAGACTCTCCCATATATCTGCCTGAAGCTCCTGTCAGCCGGCTGTTTTATCTTGATCTCGTCTCGGGTGATATCCGGCGCCTTTGCACCGTTCCGGACTATGTGTATGAAATGAATATGATTGGCAGCTATCTCACTTTCTGCACCTCCTATGACACTATGTTGAGTACAGATGCGGGCACTGTCGATCACTCCGATCAGATCGTTCTTTATGTGTACGACTTGGATAAGAATGAGGTCGTCAATTGCATTGAGGAGTCAAAGTACGGCGTGGGATATGAATACCGTATAGAGCCGTTATATTACCGCGACGGCGAATTTGACACGGACGCTGCAGTTTTCATCGCGGGAAACTACTGCGAGGCGATAGAACTCGCCACCGGCAAAGTCCTCAGAAAATATGACTTCGGTTCTCCGATCGTTAAAAGCATCTGCCGTGAGGACGGAATAACAGCTATTCTCAGAAACGGCAATGTTGCCACTGTCGATTATTCGGATCCCCGTGTTCCCGGACAATCGCACTTCTTCTGCGAGGATATCAAGGACGTCTGCTTTTCCGGCGGATACGTATATGTTCTCACGACCGATAGAGTCTTGCGGTATGAAACAGGTGCGTATGACAAAGGCTATATGTCGCTTGACACTGCACCGGATGTTACCGGTAATGACCCGTTTTTATATGAGCCGGACAGGGCAGAGAGCAGGTTTTATCTTTTGAAGGACGACGTCCTGTATATAACGGACACACGTAAAAATGAATGCAGGCGTGTTGGGCTTCCGCTTGCCGGGGATGAATACGATGAAAGCACGCTTCTTGGAACTTCACCGGATGGCAGGTGCTTTTATGTGAAGAGAAGTCCTTACCAATATGACTGGGAAGCGGAGGCCGGTGCGCCCGCAGAAAGTGAATACTACATCGTCTCCTTGCAGGACGGCAGTGTGTCGGTTTCCGCTGAAGTTATTCAGGCGGAGAGCTGGATCTCTGTCATGGATTCGTTCTATTATAATGGCGCGGTGTACTATGCCGTGGACGCGGAAGACGGCGGCAGCATCCTTCTGTATTCGTGGATACCGGGCGAAGAACGCGCAGAAAAGCTTGGCAGCTATGATGTACCTGACGGATATTCCTACTTTCAGGCCTCGCTCAAGGCCGATGCGGGGTACGTCTGCTTTGCGCTGAGGGGCAGCGCGGATAACGACTGTATTCTTGTGGGCTTTGACGCCGCAGAGAAGAAGTTCCTGACCACAGACGACAACGGTGAAATGCCGACGCAGTTTATACGGGATGCCTATCTCTGGGACGTATCGCGCGGCGTGGCGATATATATGCTGTGCACCACCCAGCCCGACGGGACGGAGGCTGTCTCTCTGCACATATCCGATGTTGACGGCGGCCATGTCATTGCAAAGCTTCCTTCTGCCTACGGCGAGGATGACGTCCGTATGCTGGTGCAGTCTCCGGACGGCAGGTTGTTTGCCGTTATGAGCGGTTCCATTATTGAGTATTCCTATACCGGCGAGATACTTAGTGAGGTCGAACTGGAAATAGCGCTTGGTGACACAGTACTATATGATGAAACTGTTTGTCAGTTTGTGGATGGAAACGCCATGGCGCTTTCATCGTCACGCGTGACTGTTATCCTCGACCTGACCGATGATTCTCTTGAAGCGGAGGCTTATGTGCCCTTTGGCCTTGGCTATGATGCTGCCGGCAACAGGTTGATCGTGTATGACGCATACGCGGCCGAGGACGCGGAAAGCCCGCTCGGCAGCTTCCACCGTTATTCCACCGCAGAGCTTACCGCTATGGGTGAAGCTGTGCTTGGATAAACAAACAGATAATATGATTTACCCCCACTGTGCCGCAGAAGGCGGCACGGTGGGGGGCATTGTCACAGTATAGGGAGGACTTCATGAAGATCACTTGTTCAGATACATTTCCGCAAGGCAGACCATAGGATGATAGCTTGCAAAATAGATGTTGCCGCTGTCGTTTCCGTTCCATACGCCAAAGTTAACGATCTTCAGCTCACGCACGCCTGTCACGTTGACATTCAGGCTGATGGGGTCGAAGGTGTTTTGGTCGATGCCCGGCGCTTCGTAAAGGAGTATGCCGTCTCCGTATATCTTTATCACGGGCGTCTTTTGCCATACTGAGGTGCATGACAGAGAGTCATACGGCCTGTACAGCACACCGGTGAGCGTGGTGTATTCGCTGTTGAGGTAGTAGCTGACGTATGAATCATCCTCCGTTTTGTCGCGGTAGCTGGAACGCTTTGGGGCAATCACGGTCTGTGAATCGTAAACGTTGTTGGAAACGTCTGTGTAGACCTTCTTGATATCCGTTCCGATGCTCAGCCACTTGCCCTTCTGGATGGGGTCGAGAGAGGTGAGGAGGACCGGCGCATAACTGGCGTACTTCTCTATTTCGCTGCGCAGTGTTTCGTTCTCACCTACCACGCCTATCACATTCCGAAGGTAGCTTACCGCTGCTTCATAGTCTCGGTTTTCGTCATATATCTGCTGCGCCTCTGCGACTGCGTTTTCAATATAGGCATCAGTATATTTGCAAAGCTCTGTGTATAGCATGGCGTCGTCGCCGTAGGTGTAGTTATACGCATCAGTGAGCAGGCTGATCGCGCCCTCGTAGTTTTCTCCGTTTGAGAAAATGTCCTTTGCCTCTGCTATTGCCGCTTCGGTGAACTGGCTTGTGAATTCTGACGCTTTGTCGTACATAAGCTGGAACGCCGCGTCGTCCATATAGATGAAGAGGTCGTACATTTTGCTCTCTGCGTCAACAAGACAGCTTATCGCGTTCTCATATCCGCGTAAGTAATCAACATCGTCGAATGCGTCCTCTGCCTGTGCGATAACAGCATTAAGAAAGGCCGTTTTGGCTTCTTCCGCTTTCTCGCATGCACTGTCATAGCAGGTGTCTGCCGTGTTCACGAAGGAAAACTGCGTCATCGCGGATTCGTAATCTCCGGCATCCATATTTGCCAGACCCATCTCATAGGCTTGCTTTGACTGGTAGAAGGTTTGCAGCGACATATAGGCGTCGTTCACCAGAAAATAGTCGTATAGCCCGCTGGCCTCAATGCGAAAAATGCTTTCGCGTGCCTCGTCGTAGGAGACTTTCCCGTTGTTGTATTTGTCGATCATATCCGCTATGTATGCGTCTATGGAATGCTCCAGCTCAAGCTTTTTTTCATAGCTGCCGCCTATGGTGGCAGAATACACTTCCTGTGCCTTCGCATACTCCTCTTTCTCTATCAGAGCTATGACCCTGTTTTCCGAGGCACAGCCGCTGGTTATAATGCAGATCACCGCGACCAGCAATGCCAGAATGTTTTTCTTCATTTTGCCCTCCCTGTCTCCCTGATGCTTTTTTAGAACCGGCTCATCCGAAGAGCTTGCACATGCGGTAGCAGTCGTTGCAGACCCATACGGAATCTCCATTGGAATAAGTGTATTTTACAAGGGGCTCGTTCTGCCCGCAGTATTCGCACTCGCCGGTCTTTGAGCACGCGGCAAGGCTGAACATCGCTGTGAGTACCATTGCGATAACGAGGATGATGGTGATGATTCTTTTCATGTTTGTTTCTCCTGCCTTTTTGATTTATTTTCGATAATCTGATCTGGGGCGCCGCCCCTTTTCTTTATCGTGGCTTTATAATACCGCATCTCTGATAGGCGCAGTTTTTAGGTTTTTGCATTGGTACCCTCGGTTGACAAGGACACACACGGTTTTGACGGGCAGAAAGAACGCCCATACATCCTCAA
>URPU01000040.1 GCA_900549865.1 uncultured Eubacteriales bacterium | reverse complement strand
ACATGTCGCGGCAGAAAACAAATCCAACTGCTTTCGCGTCTGCGGACGCGAAACTCTGCGAGGCTTTTTCGACAAGCTGGACCCGGCGCGGACGAAAGTCCGCGCCGGGTTCGTATACTGTATGAGCTTATTTCACATTGACGTCGCGGCAGGTGAAGAGGATTATCTGGCGGCTGCGCGCAAGCTCGCGCAGAAGCGCCATCGCCTGACGCAGCCGCTCCTCGTCGAGGTTGACAAGGGCGTCGTCGATTATGAGCGGGCAGGTCTCACCGGCGGGCATGGCAAGCTCGCACACGGCGAGGCGCACGGCGAGATACATCAGATCCAGCGTGCCGGCGCTCAGATACTCCGAGTCGCGCGCCACGGCGTCGTCCTGCGTTTTCGCGCTGGCGCTGAAATCGCGGTTTATGAGCACGTCGGAATAGCGCCCGCCGGTCATAAAGGACATATACTGCGCGGCAAGCTTGCCGAGCTGAGGGGAGAAGCGGCTTTGCAGCTCACTGTCGGCGGCGCGGAGGGTATCGACGGCGAGGGAGATCGCGTCGTACTCCTCACACAGGCCGTTATACTCGTCCTCCATCGTGCGAAGGTCGCTCGTCAGCACAAGCGGGTCGCCGACGGCGGCAAGGCGGCCGTTCAGCGCGGCGATTTGGGATGAAATGCGCTCGGCATTCTGCCGCTCGGCTGCAAGCTCACGGCTGAGGTGCGCGGCCTCGGAGCTGCCGCCGGAAAAATCAAGCTCGCCCAGCGCGGCCTCCTCAAGCATTGCCTGCCGGTCGCGCGCCTCGTCATAGGCGCGGCGCGTGTCAAGCTCCTGCCTCTCCGCCGTGTCAACGGCGCGGCAAAGCGCCCTGTGCCCGTCCAGCGCCGCGCGGATATCCGAGGCGGAACGCACGCCGTAGCCGTCTAGTATCTTCCGCCTTTCGGCGCGCGCGTCCAGCGCGGCGCGGCGCGCCTTGGAATAGCGCATGAAAAGCACGACGGCGGCGATGCAGAACGCCGCGGCAAGGCAGATATACACCACGGACTGAAAATGCGTGTACAGCGCGGCCCCGGCCACGGCCAGCACGAAGAACATTATGGCCAGCAGCGGGGAAACACGGCGGCGGCCGCGCGCCTTGAGCTCATCCAGCGCGGCAAGGTCGTCCGCGGCGTTCGCCTCGGCCTCATCGGCACTGACGGCCCCGAACGGACCGGCGCGCAGCGCGTCCTTTGCGTCGGACAGCGCGGCAAGGGCCTTGTCGTGCGTCTCCTCCGCGGCCTTCAATTCGGCCCGGCCGCGGCTGAGCTTTTCAAGCGACTCGCGCCGCTGGAGCCTGCGGCTTTCCGTCACGGCGCTTTCAAGCGCAGCGCAGTGTGCGCCGCTTTCCGCAAGACGGTCCTCAAGCGCCGCTATCTCCGCGGCGGATTCGTCCATGGAGTTGAGCATACGCTGGGTGTCGTCCATCTTCGCTTCAAGCTCTGGCAGATAGCCGCGCCTGTTGAAGCGGCGCTTGCGCTGCCATGCGCGCAGCCGCTCGTCCGCCTCGGAGTACGAGGTCTGCTCCTCCCCGGTGGAGACGATGGAGCTGATGCGCTTTTCAAGCTCCGGGCTGCCCGTCACGGCGACTGAGCCCTGCGCGATGAACGCACTGCGGCAGAAAACGTCCCGGCTGACGCCAGTCAGCATTTCCCCGGCATTCGCGCCGGTCACGCCGTCCACGGGAACGCTGCTTCCGGTGTAGCAGGCAGAGAATTCGCGCATGGGCGCGCTTTTTGCGCGCGTCGTGCGGCTTATCGTGATATCCGCGCGGCCTGTCGTCAGGTCCATGTTGCCCTCCATCGGCGCGCCGGACCACGGGGCATAGCGCAGCTTATCCGGCAGATAGCCCGCGCGGACGCGCTCCGACGAGTCGATGCCGTAGAGCATGGCGCGGATAAAGGCGCACCATGTGGATTTGCCGCTTTCATTGGGCGCGTATATGACGTTCAGCCCCGGATGGAAGCTGAGCGATTCGTTTTCAAGCTTTCCGAAGGACGCCGTCAGCTTATTTATCTTCATGCACGGCCACCTCCTCCGCATTGTCCAGCGCCGCAAGGCCCCAGCGCGCGGCCTGCTCTATCCTCTCGCGCGACTCGTCGTCCGCGGCGGAATCGTACAGCGCCCTGAGCTTCATCAGGAAAATCCCGCGCAGGCTGTCCTCGCCTGCGCGCTCCCACACGCTGCGGCGGATATGCGTGCGGTCGCGTATCTGGAGATCGAAAAACAGCTCCGAAAGGCTGTCGTACAGCCGGGTGAGGTCGGGCGCCTGCGCCGTCTCGCCGGTGAGGGTGATGCGGTAAATGTCGCGCACGGTCTCGTCCGGCAGAAGCGTATGCACCGCGATGAGCGGGTCGGAGCCCGTGACGTCGGCCGTGAGAAGCTCATACCGGCGCTTGGCGATGCACACCTGCTCCAGCGTGCACCCGCCGTCGCCCAGCTCGACTATATTGACGTATTTCTCGCCGGTCTCGTCGAAGCCGCGCCCCTCGGGGCAGCCCGGCCATGAATAAAAGCAGTCACCGGCGCGGAGAAGGCCGCTGGCCTTGTGGATGTGGCCAAGGGCGATATAATCCATGCCGGAGGCGGCGATGGCGGCCTCGGAAATGGGGTCATACTGTGAATCCGGCGCGCCCACCTCGCCGTGGAGGCACATTATGTTCAGCGTGCCCGCCTCGCGCGCCGCGGTGAAGCCGTCGAGCAGGGAGGCGCTGTGCGTATCCGTAAACGCCGCGCCGTACACGCGCACCGGCACGCCGAGCGTGTCCACCGGCACGCAGTCTATCTCCGGCCGGGTGAATATGTGCACGTTCTGCGGGAGTTTCAGCCGGGCATAGGGCGAGTGCGCGGAGTAAAAGTCATGGTTGCCGGGGGCAATGAACACGGGCACGGCCATGGCTTGCAGACTGCGGATAAGCTCCTCCCCGGTCTCAAGGTAGGTGCAGGAGCTGTCCAGCAGGTCGCCGCTGAGCAGCACGAGATCGACATGCTCCCGCTGCGCAAGCTCCGCCATGCGGGAAAGTAGACGGCGCTGCTCCACCCGGCGGACGGCGGCCTTGCCGTGACTCAGCCCCTCAAACGGCGAATCCAGATGCAGATCCGCGGAGTGCAGGATCCTGATAGTACTCATTTCAGCCTCACCGCCTGTGCGCCGGTGCATCTGCCCGTGTCGGGGTCAATCTCAAATATGCAGCCCTCCATCATGCACGGCCCCTTGGCCGACTCGTAGCGCCGCGGGGGATCGCCCATGAATTTGCCGATGCTCTGCATGGGGTCGATGCCGAGCACGGAGTTGACCGGCCCCGTCATGCCGAGGTCGGTGATATATCCGGTGCCGTTCGGCAGAACGCAGGCGTCGGAGGTCTGCACATGCGTGTGCGTGCCCCACACGGCGCTTGCCCGCCCGTCGAGCATGAAGCCCATCGCGCGCTTCTCGCTCGTCCCCTCGGCGTGGAAGTCCACAAGGATGATCTTCTCCTTTATCTCTGCCATGTACCCGTCGGCGATGACAAAGGGGTTGTCTGTGTTGTTGTCCAGTGTGAAGCGGCCGAGGAGATTCAGCACGCACACATCGCCAAAGGGCGTGGAGTACACGTTTATGCCCTTGCCGGGGCACTGGGGGCCGAAGTTCGCGGGGCGCAGTATCCTGCGGCGCTGCTCAAGATAAGGGCGAAGCTCCGTGCGCGTCCAGGTGTGGTTGCCAAGCGTGACGACGTCCGCCCCAGCGCGGAACAGTGCGTCTGCCTGCTTGGGCGTGATGCCGACGACGTTGGTGTTCTCCCCGTTGACGACGGTGAAGCCGATGCCGTGCTCTGCCTTGAAGTCCTTCAGGCGCTTTTCCAGAAACTCAAGGCCGGGTTCGCCGCAGACGTCGCCGACGGCCAGAATTTTTACGCTCATAGCTTATCCTCCGTGGATGAAGTTTTCCTTCTCTTTTTTATGTTTCTTATTGTACCACATTTTACATGCGTCAATCAACGCATTTTATGCACATAATAGCAATGCACACAAAAATGTATGCAGGAAATGCGAAACCGAAGCGTGAAAGGATGGCAGAAAAATGAATAAGAAAAATTTCTACGTGGGCATGGGCATGGGACTTATAGTCGGCGGCTGCGCGGCATACGCGATGCGCCCCAAAAAGCGCTGCGTCAAGAGCGTCGTTGGCAAGACCCTCAAGACCATGGGCGAGGTCGCGGACTCCATATCCGACGCGATGGGCTGGTAAGCGCGGGGCATTTATCCGGGCAAAAATAAAATTTCTTTAGAAAATTCCAAAAAGGTATTGCATTTTAGCGCCGGCTGTGCTAATATAACTAAGCTTTCGTAAGAAAGACATGCGCCGTTAGCTCAGCTGGATAGAGCGTCTGGCTACGGACCAGAAGGTCAGGGGTTCGAATCCCTTACGGCGTGCCACGTCGGAGCTAAGTCCGCTCCGCTCGAAAACCGACAACTCGTCAGAGCTGTCGGTTTTTTCGCCTGAGCTCCTTCGCTCCTCCTTTCCAACTTGAACCCGCTTTGCTGGGCTTCAAGTTGGGTTTTACGTCCTTACCCCAAATAAGTTGATTTTGCCATAAAAAAGCTTGTGATCGCAATGATCACAGGCTTTTGGTGTTATATAGGGGAAGTAACGGCATAAATGCCCATTCCGGCGCTTGACAAAAGCACTGATAGGGCGGTATAATGAAAACACAAAAAGGCGCTGCCGGTTGACGGTCAGCCCCCTAATAGGTCTTTGAAGTAATCGCCGATCTTTGCGAGGGAGCGGCGGTTACTTCTTTTTACTTGCCTGTATGAACAGGCTGCAAATACCGATGATTACAAGACAAAGCTGCAAAACTTCGTTAGTGCTCATGGGCAGCCCCCCTTTCAAATCAGGGGGCAGAAGCTGCCCCCGTAAGTACGGGAGCTAACTACCGCGTGCGCGGTATAAGTTCGCATTTGCCAAATCAGAGATCTGGATGCTCACTTACGCCTACCGTTGAGTGGCAACGCCTTAGTGCCGAAGCACCGTTGACAGAATAACACAGCAATCGACAGATTGCAAGTGCGCGGAGGGGAAAAGTGCTCCATAATTTGGCGCACATTTAGCGCACGTGGATATGCGCGTGCGCCAAAAGATACGGGAAGATATGACAAGCGCACACGCGAAAAACCGAGCAAAATCAATGGTTCTGGCAAACGGTGAAAGAGCGTGAAAAGAGCTTTTTCAATCTATAAACACGACACATATGGACGAAGAATGAGACTTGAATGACACGGGGGCGGCGTGTAAAATATGAGAAAAAGGAGGGCGAGGGCATGGAATACGAACTCAGAGAGTGGCGGCTGTCGGACGCGGCGGATCTGGCGGCGGCGCTGAACGACCGGAGGATACTGGACAACCTGCGCGACGGACTGCCGTACCCGTACACGGAGAAGGACGCGAAGGAATACATAACCGCGATGCTCACAGCGGACAAAAATGAGGTCTTTGCCCGCGCCATTGCCGTCAACGGCCGCGCGGCGGGAAGCATAACGGCCTTCCGGCAGGAGAACATACACCGCCGGACGGCGGAGCTGGAGCTGTGCTGGCGTGTGTTTCTGGAGTTTGAAGCGCCGGAATACCCGGCGGAGGGCGTTGCGGCGTTCCGCGCAAGTCTGGACGATAAGGAGCGCACACGCAGCCTTGCCTTCTATGGCGCATACGACGGGGAAAAGCTCGTCGGAACGCTGTGTATGCGCGCGCCGCAGCATATAGGCGGCTTTTTTGTGGACGGCGGCTATCACCGGCGCGGGATAGGGCGGCGGCTGTTCGAGGCCATGCGGCGCGACTATGAGAAGCAGGAGTTCACGGTGAACTCATCCCCGTATGCGGTCGAAATATATAGGCGCCTCGGCTTTGTGCAGGAGGACGCGGAAAGACTCAGCCCGGAGGGGCTGCGCTACACGCCGATGCGCTTTACCGAAAGCCGCTGAACGTGCGGAACGGGGCCTTTCCCGCGCGGAAAATGGTGGTATACTATTTCCGCCGGGTGCGGCAGCCGGCAGGGCAAACAGCCCTGCCGGCGTGAAAAAGAAGCTTCCCCACACTTCTGGGCTCTTCCAATCCAAAGACTGGCGCACAACGTGAGAAAGCTTCTGTAATTGCAATATACCACGGGCCGGGGGAAAAGGCAACAATGAATTCCGATGAAAGGAGAAACTGCATGTTCAGAGAAATGCGGAGGAAGAAGCAGCAGCTGAGCGAGGCGGAGTGCGCGCAGATACTCGAACGCGGGAAAACGGGCGTGCTGGCCGTTGTGGGCGACGGCGGATATCCGTACACCGTGCCGGTGAACTACGTCTACACCGGAGGGAAGATATACTTCCACGGCGCAAAGACCGGGCACAAGATAGACGCGATAAGGGCGGACGGGAAAGTGTCCTTCTGCGTGATAGACAGAGACGACGTGGACGCGGAGAAGATGACGACGCTGTACAGCAGCGTGGTGCTGTTCGGCAGGGCGCGCGTGCTGGAGGACGAGGGCGAGATATACCGCGCGGCAGAGGCGCTCGGCCTCAAGTACAACAGCGACCGCGCCGCCGTCGAGGCGGAGATACGCCGCGAGTGGAGCGGCCTGAGCTGCTTTGAGATAACAATAGAGCATATGACAGGCAAGGAGGGCAGGGAGCTCACGCTTGCCAGGCAGAAGCAGGAATAAATAAAAATGGGCTGTCTCACGAAATGCGAGGCAGCCCAAATTTTTCTGTTTACTTGAGAATGATATCACAGATGCGGTCAACGTCGTCGAGACGGAGGTCCGCGTAAAGCGGAAGCGTGAGCACGGTTTCCGACGCGCGGCGCGCCACGGGCGTGAGCGCCGGGTCAAAGCCGGGGCGGCCCTTGTAGCACTCAAAGGCATTGGTGAGGGGGTAGAAGTACTTGCGGGCGACGATGTTGTTCTCACCGAGGCGGGCAAAGACCTCATCCCGGCTGAGCTTATACCCGTCGAAGATCACGGGATAGTAGGCGTAGTTCGACTCTACATCCGGCTTGTGCACGTTGAGGCGCAGACCCGGCACGCCGCCGAGACGCGCATCGTAATGCTGCGCCGCGAGCTTGCGCTTGGCGATCTCCGCGTCGAGATGGCGCAGATTGCACAGCCCCATCGCCGCGCAGAACTCGTTCATCTTCGCGTTGCCGCCGACGAAGGGCACGGACTCCGGCCCGTGTATGCCGAAGTTCTTGAGGTCCTTCAGGCGCTGCTCAAGCGCGCCGTCGGAATAGCACAGCGCGCCGCCCTCAATGGTGTGGAACACCTTCGTGGCGTGGAAGGAGAACATGGAGACATCCCCGAACGCGGCGGAGCTGACGCCGCCGCGCCTGACGCCGAAGGCGTGCGCCGCGTCGTAGAACACATGCAGGCCGTGCGCCTTGGCAATGCGGTCGATAGCGTCAACATCGCAGAGATTGCCGTAAACGTGCACGGGCATGATGGCGACGGTCTTATCCGTGATGAGCGACTCTATCTTCGTGACATCGATGGTATAATCGTCGGGGTTTATGTCGCAGAACACCGGCGTGCAGCCGATGCGTGTAATGGCGTGGGTGGTGGAGGCAAAGGTGAAGGGCGTGGTGATGATCTCACCGCCGCGCAGGGAGAAGGCCTCCAGCATGTTTTCAAGCGCGAGGTGGCCGTTGGTGAAGAGCGTGACGTGCGGCACGCCCAGATACTCGCGCAGCGCGCTCTCCAGCGCCTGATGCTTCACGCCCATATTAGTGAGCCAGCGGCTGTCCCAGATATCCCGGATCTCCGCACAGAATTCGTCGAAATCCGGCATGGAGGAGCGGGTGACATTGATCTGTTCGTTCATAGTAATCTCCTTATCGAATCACGTGGCGGCGGTCAGGCGCGCCAGTCCAGAAGGCTTTCCACCATGTCAAGGTCAAAAACGGGGATGCCGCAGCTGTCATGCACCGCTTTGCGCTCGGCAAAGGAATCGTCTATAAAAATTGAATTCGGCCGTATGTAAGGCGTCTTGTCCGCGCCGGGGTCGAGATGGACGATCTCATCAAAGAGGCGGGGGGGGACGGCGTACTCGTCAAGGCTCTGCGCGATATCGCGCGCGTGCTTCGTCAGAAGGACGATGCGCTTTCCGGCGTTGCGCGCCTGATAGAGAAACATCATGAGCACCGTATTGACCTTGCCGCGCACGGTGACAGTGTCGTCAAAATCCACGTACACCGTGTCATAGCTTATATCCGTTTCAAAGCGCGAGATGAACGCGCGATCCACAAGCTCGGCATTGGCGTTGTCAATGATGCCGACGTCGCAGCCGAACATATTGAACAGCGTCAGCATGGGCATATTGACACCCGCGTTGCGCGCGACGCACATCGTACCGGCGATGCGCGGGGCGATCTCCATCAGCCTGTACTCACCGGCGGCGTTCTTCTTGAGCTGGAAAAACCACGCGCCGTTGAAGGCGAGGCGGCTGTTGATATCCCGCGCGATGGAGAGGATGCCCTCATCCGGCGCGAAGCGCCGCGAACGCACGGAGATGCCCGCGCGGATGCGCATACGCTGGCGAGGCGCGGCAAAGCGGAGCTGCCCGTGCCTGTCGGTGAAGCAGTCCACCGTGAACTCATCCCCCGGAAGGTATTCACAGATGGCGTACTCCACGCCGTCGGAGAGCGCCTCGACAAGATGGGGCATATCGTCTATCCGCCGCGCGCCGACCGCGCCCTGACCGACGGAGGGCTTTATGAACACGGGGAAGCCCGGCACGGAGGCCGCGTCCGGGTAGCTTTGCGGCAGGTAGGGCGCGCCCTTCAGAAACTCATAGGTCTTGTTCTTCGAGCGGCATATCTCCACCGTTTCAAGCGGGGAGGAGACGACGGGCGCGTGCAGCCGCGCCTGCGCCCGCGCGAGGGAGAGCAGGGCGCTGTCGTGCGCGGGATAGACATAGTCTATGGAATACTTATCTATAATGGCGTTGAGCGCGTCTATCAGCGCGGGATCGTCGGCATTGGGCACATTCTCCTCACAGACGGCATAGACGAACTCCGCGTGGCAGGGCACGCTGGTCGCGCCGAAGAGGCGGACAAACTTGCTGAATTTGAGCGCGTCGTGTATCTCAAGCGCGATCTCCGTTCCGGCCGGAAAGACCAGAACGTTCTTCACCTCGGACATGCGCGTCACCTCCTTCATGCATCGCCCTGCGCGCGGCGGCGCAGGAGCTTTTTGAATATGGAAAGCAGATAATTGAAGCTGTCAAGCTTGAAAATGACGGAACCGGCGATGTATATCGCCGCGCCCAGGACGACCTGCACGGGAAGCGTGACCCAGTCGCTCCAGCCGAAGAGCTGGATGGGGAACACGGCGAGGCCCATCAGGCAGGAAAGCCCGATGGCCGGAAGCATGTCCAGAAGCTGCTGCCCGTAGGCGTAATCCAGCAGCTTCGCGTTCGGCCAGGAGTTGATGAGCTGGGCCATGACGCTGGTGAAAAGCAGACTGAGCGCCATGACGTACACCCCATACGGCATGGTGAGCAGCAGCACGACGACGCCAAGCACCTTTTTGATTATCTCAAGCTTCAAAAACATGTCGCTGCGACCCATGGCCTTGATGGCGTTGAGGTTCGCCGTGTGCAGGGGATAGAACGCGTAGCTGAAGCAGAAAATGCGCAGATACGGCACGCAGGGCAGCCACTTCTCCGTCAGCAGCAGCCTTATGAGCGGCTCGGCACAGACGGCAAGCCCCATCATGAGCGGCATCATGACATACGTGCTTATGCGTATGGCGCGGCGCGTCATGCCGCGCACCTGATCCTTATGGTCCTGCTCAGCCGAGAGGACGGGCAGGAGCACGCTGTCGATAGAGGCGTTGATATTCTCCACCAAGAGATTGGGATAGGTCATGCCGCGGTTATAATAGGCGAGATCCGCGTCGGTATAGAAAACGGCGATGATGATCTCACGCAGCTTGTTATAAAGCGTGTCAAGAAGCCCGGAGACGAGGAGCTTCCACCCATAGGACAGCAGCGCGCCGAGACGCGCGAAGGAGAACATGAGCTTCGGCCGCCAGCCGACGGTCAGCCAGAGGATGAGCGTGTTGACCGTCACATTCGTGAGCTGCTGCGCCACGAGCGCCCACACGCCGAAGCCGCGCATGACCATGCCGATGCCCACGGCGGCGGAAAGCAGCGTGCCGCCGAGCGTGGCGAAGAAGAAGCGCTTGAATTGCAGCGTTTTGGAGACGTAAGCCTGCTGCACGTTCTTCACACCGGCCACGACGATCGTAAGCCCCAGCACGCGGATGACGGGCGCAAGCTGAGCCTCCCCGTACATGCGGGATATCGCGGGCGCGGCGGCGAACAGCAGCGCGTACAGCACAAGGCAGAACGCCACGTTGAAATAGAACACGGAGGAAAAATCGAGATCGTCCGGGTCCTTCTTCTGGATGAGGGAGTTTGCCATGCCGCTGTCAACAAAGACGAGGAGGATGGTGGTGATGATGGTCACCTTGGCGACGGTGCCGAACACAGCGGGGTCCAGCATCCGGGCGAGGACTATCTGAACCACGAAGGACACGAGCTGGGAGCCGAAGCGCTCCATAAAGCGCCATATCAGATTGGAAACGACCTTCTGCTTATTGTCCATAGCTCAATAATCCTCGTAGCCCTTGCGCTTGCGGTACAGCCGGTGCAGCGCGGGGAAGAGCCGCTTCAGCGTGACAACGGCGCGGTATTTGAACGGCTTTGCGCGGTAAATGGCGTCATAGGGCGGCTTCACAAGCTCGTCCACGCGCCCTTCGATATAATAAAGCTCATACTGCCGCTCTGTCATGACGGCCTTCGCGGCCTGCGCCTGCTGTGCGTCAAGATGCGGCAGAAGCACCTCCATCATGGCAAGCTCACCGGTGATGAACTCCTTGAGCTTGGCATACTGACGGCCGAGGTTGGCGCTCCACGCGGCGGGATTGCTGTTGATGCGATAGGTGGACATGACGCGGTCAAGGAAGCGTATCTTCCCGTTCAGCGACAGCCACAGGCCGATGGCGTAATCCGTGAAGCCGTGGTCGGAGGCGGTATAGTGGAAATCGGGCGGGTCGAGGATATACTCACGCCGCGCGACGATGGAGCTGGTGTGGAAGGAGTGCGACGCGCCGGTGATGACGGTGTAAAAATCCACATCCCTGTCGCCCTGCCCGGCCGGGAGAAGCGGCCCGTCCGGCGCGGAGGCGTCGCAGTAGTGCAGCAGCGTATTGTGCACACAGCCGGAATAGCCGGGGTGCGCGTCGAGAAAGTCCGCCTGACGCTGGAGCTTTTCCGGGTCCGTCCAGCAGTCGTCCCCCTCGCAGTAGGCGATATATTCGCCCCTCGCGTTGGGGTAGAACACCTTAGAGAAGAGGAACACCATGCCGCCCTGAGAATAGAGATTCTCCTTCTGATAGAACGGGCGGATGATATCCGGGTACTTCGCCGCGTATTCGCGGATGATATCCGCGGTGCCGTCGGTGGAGCAGTCGTCATTCACCAGCACCTCAAACGGGAAATCCGTGCGCTGGGAGACGAAGCCCTCAAGCGCGTCGCGGATATATTTTTCATGATTGTAGGCTGTGCACAGCACAGAGACCTTGCAAGCGTTGCCCATATATAGCTCCTGAAAGATAAGGATACTTGTAAGAGATACACATAAAAAGATGCATATAATTAATCAATATATTATACCCCTTTGCACGATGCATTTCAACCAAAAGATAAGCCCGCGGCCATCCGACCGCGGGCAATATGCTTCAATGAGGAAATGTGTTACTTTGCAAGCTCGCAGGCGGTCCTTGCCGCGACGCGGGCGTTGTTGAGCACGAGCTGGATGTTGCTGTCAAGGCTGTCGCCGCCGGTAAGCTCAACGACCTTGGCCAGCAGGAAGGGCGTGGTCTCCTTGCCGTGGATGCCCTGCGCCTTCGCCTGTGCAAGCGCCTCGTCGATGGCCTTGTCAATGACGGCCTTGTCCATGGAGTACTCCTCCGGGATGGGGTTGGTGACGAGCATGCCGCCCTTATAGCCGAGGTCGCGCTGGGCGCGGAACATGGCGGCCAGCTCCGCCGGGGAATCGACGCGATAGTCCACGCCGAAGCCGCTCTTGCGGGTGTAGAAGGCGGGGAGCTCATCCGTGCCGTAGCCTATCACGGGCACGCCGTGCGTCTCAAGGTATTCAAGCGTCAGGCCGAGGTCGAGGATGGACTTTGCCCCGGCGCACACGACCATAACGGGCGTCTGCGCAAGCTCCTCAAGGTCGGCGGAGATGTCCATGGTGACCTCCGCGCCGCGGTGAACACCGCCGATGCCGCCGGTGGCGAATATCTTTATCCCGGCCATGTGGGCGATTATCATGGTGGTGGTGACAGTGGTGGCGCCGTCAGCCCCACGCGCGACGAGCGCGGGCAGATCGCGGCGGCTGGCCTTGGCGACGCCGCGGCCGGTCTTGCCGAGGTATTCTATCTCGTCACGGCTGAGACCGGCCTTGAGGCGGCCGCCGATGACGGCGATGGTGGCGGGAGTCGCGCCGCAGTCGCGTATGGTCTGCTCGACCAGAAGGGCGGTCTCCACGTTTCTGGGATAGGGCATACCGTGGGAGATAATGGTGCTCTCCAGCGCGACGACGGGACGGCCCTCGTCCAGCGCCTTTTTGACTTCGGGTGAAATGTCAAGATACTTGTTCATGTGTCTGCTCCTTTTCTGCTGTTTTATAAAAAAGCTGCATGCTGCCGTATATATCATGCTACGGCCCACCGCCGGTGCGCCGATGCGGTGCGCCCGCTGCCGTGAAATATTATATTATCAAAAAATGCGGCATAATGCAATACCCTGCCGCGGAGGACGCGGCAGGGTGGGAAAAAATTATCTGGTGCTCTTATCGTATGGGATGCCTTCGGCCTTCGGCGCGCGGGAGGATTTGGAAGTGAAGGCGAGGACGATTATGGTGATGAGATAGGGCAGCATACGGTAGAAGTGCGGGCTGATGCCGATGTTTGCAAGGGCATAGACGCCGTCGCCGTTGATATCAAGGCTTGCGTAGGAGGCGGCGATGCACTTGAACAGGCCGAAGAGAATGGACGCGCCCGCAATGTTGAGGGGCTTCCAGTTGCCGAAGATCATAACGGCCAGAGCGAGGAAGCCGAAGCCCGCGACCTCACCTGTGGAGGTGCAGTTGGTGGTCGTAAGCGCGTAAACGAAGCCGCCCATACCGGCGAGCGCGCCGCCGATCGACACACCGGCGTAGCGCATCTTATAGACATTGATGCCGAGGGAGTCGGCTGCCTGAGGATTTTCACCGCAGGCGCGCAGACGCAGACCAAACTTCGTCTTATAAAGAATGATCGACAGGATGATAAACAGGAGGATGCACACGTATGTTGCAAGATAGACCTTGTGCAGCAGGGTGTTGCCGAAAAAGCCGAGGTCGGCATTCTTTTCAAAGCCGAGGGTGGTCTTCTTTATCATGAACCAGCTTGCCGCGTCGCCCTCTCTCATCTGGAGAGTGTTCTGATTTGCGATGATGCGCACGAAGAACAGAACGAGAGCCGGAGCAAGCATGTTCAGCGCCGTGCCGCCGATGGTCTGGTCAGCGCGGAGATTGATAGACGCAAAGGACAGCAGCAGCGAGAACACCGCGCCCATAACGGCGGCGGCAAGCATCGCAAGCAGCTCATAGCCCTGAAGGGCCGCCCAGTTCTTTGCGGCTCTTGCGGCAAGAACGACCTCACTGGACTGAAGAAGGTAAACGGCAAGGACGCCGATAAACGCGCCGAAGATCATTATACCTTCGAGGGCGAGGTTGATGATACCGCTTCGCTCGGAGAACACACCGGCGAGCGCGACAATCATCAGGGGAACCGCGAAAAGCATGGTCTGCTGGATAAGGAATGTCATGCTTCGTCGCCTCCTTTCTCAGTGTCTGCGCTGTCCGCTTTTTCGGCGGTGACTGCACCTTCCGTTTCTACCTCCACGGAACGCTTCTTTTTCGGGGCGATCATCATGCGGATAACAAGGGCGAAAGCACTGAGGTAAACTATCGCGGCGATGATAACGTCGGTTATATACTCGTTATACGCTGTGAGGTTCGTAAGCTGAAGGCCGATGATATCAAGCATCGACATGAAGATCGCGGTGAAGATGACAGCAATGGGATTGTTGACCGCGAGCAGCGCAACGGGGATGCCGTTGAAGCCCGTCGCGGGCAGGGACTGATAGGTGCTCCAGAAAAACTCAGTGTTGCCGGAGAGGTAGTAGAGTGCCGCACCGCCGCCGGCCATGCTGCCTGCGATGGCCATTGACAGGACGATGTTGCGCTTGTCCTTGATACCGGCGTAGCGCGCGGCGTGGCGGTTGGAGCCGCAGGCCTTGAGCTGGTAGCCGAGAGTGGTCTTGTTGATAAGAATGTACATGACCACCGCAAAGAAAATTGCGACGAGAATACCGGCGTTCACCTGAGAGCCGGGGAAGAGCTTGTCAAGGCCAAGCTTTGCCGTGGCGACGCCGTTGTAGGTCGTCTTATAGATATAGCCGGACTTTGTGCCCTCGGCCATGTTTTTAAAGCTGCTGATATCGAAGAGCCATGTGACGAGGTTTGCCGCGACCCAGTTTGTCATGATGCAGGCGAGAACCTCGTTTATATTCAGAAAGGCCTTGAGCAGGCCGGGAATCGCGCCCCAGAGCGCACCGGCGAGCATACCGCAGAGAAAAGCGATGAGCCAGACGAGGAAAGCACCCATCGTCTCGGTCGGGAGACTGAGAGCGAGCATCAGGGAGACCATGGTGCCCATAAGATACTGACCGGGAGCGCCGATGTTGAACAGACCTGTCTTATACGCAACGGCGATGGAAAGGCCGGTCATGATAAGCGGAGTCGCGCGGAAGAGCATATTGCCGACGCTCGTGGGGTTGAAGCCCCAGCTCAGCGCGCCGGAGGCGTCACGGCCGGTGCTGAATATACCGGCGAAGATAAGGCGGATGCCTTCCCATGCGCCATTGGTGGAAATGCTCTTGCTGGTGAGGCCGACGATGAGGATGACAAGGCTGCCGACGACAAGGCCGATAAGAATGGAGAGCAGCGACGCGACGACCTTCTGCGTGGAGTCCTTCGCGTAGAACGCGGACAGCTTTTCTTTCATACCGCTTCACCCTCCTTTTCCGCGCGCTTTGCGCCCGCCATGTAAAGGCCGAGCTCCTGCACGGTGATTTTCTTCGGGTCGAATTCCCCGACGATCTTGCCCTCATACATAACGAGGATGCGGTCGGACAGGCTCATGACCTCGTCAAGCTCAAGGCTGACGAGCAGGACGGCCTTGCCCTTGTCGCGCTCGGAGACGAGCTGGCTGTGTATGTACTCTATTGCGCCGACGTCAAGGCCGCGGGTCGGCTGAACGGCGACGATGAGCGGCTTGTCGCGGTCGATCTCACGGGCGATGATGGCCTTCTGCTGGTTGCCGCCGGACATGCTGCGCGCAACCGTGACCGCGCCCTGACCGGAGCGGACGTCGAACTTGTCGATAAGCTCGTCGGCGTACTCGCGCACGGCGGCATTGTTTATAAAACCGGCCTTTTCAAACTGCGGCTCCTGAAAGCGCTGAAGGACCATATTCTGCTCCAGCGTGAAGTCGAGCACGAGGCCATATTTATGACGATCCTCGGGGATGTGCGACATGTTTTTGCCGCGGTGAGCAATGGAGGCATGAGTGATGTCCTCGCCGCAGAGCGTGACCCTGCCGCCGGAGGATCTGTCAAGCCCGGTCAGACCGTATATAAGCTCGGACTGGCCATTGCCGTCGATACCGGCAATGCAGACGATCTCACCCTTGCGCACGGAGAAGCTGACGTCGTCCACGGCATTGCGCTTGTGGACGCGGGAGGGAACACAGAAATGCTCGACACGGAGAACTTCGTCCGTGGGCTTTGCCTCATCCTTCACGACCTCAAGCTGCACGGGGCGGCCGACCATCATGTTCGACAGCTCCTGCTTGTTCGTCTCGCTGGTGTTGACGGTGCCGACATACTTGCCCTTACGCAGGACGGTGACGCGGTCGGAGACCTCCATGATCTCATTGAGCTTGTGGGAGATGAAAAGAATGCTCTTGCCCTCCTTGGCAAACTCGCGCATGGTGGCCATAAGCTCGTCTATCTCCTGCGGGGTGAGGACGGCGGTAGGCTCGTCAAATATAAGGATCTCATTATCGCGGTAGAGCATCTTGAGGATCTCAACACGCTGCTGCATGCCGACGGTGATGTCCTCTACCTTCGCGTCGAGATCGACGTGCAGGCCGTACTTCTCGCTCAGCGCCTGAACCTTGGCGCGCGCCTCCTTCTTCTGGATGAAGCCGAGCTTTGTCGTTTCCGCGCCGAGGATAATGTTATCCAGAACCGTGAATACCTCGACCAGCTTAAAGTGCTGGTGCACCATGCCGATCTTTAGTGCGGTCGCGTCGTTGGGGTCGTTGATCTCAACCTTCACGCCGTTCTTGCGTATCTCACCCGCCTCCGGTTGATACAGGCCGAAGAGAACACTCATGAGAGTAGACTTGCCCGCGCCGTTTTCACCGAGCAGCGCGTGGATCTCACCTTTTTTGAGCTGTAGAGTAATGTCGTCATTGGCCTTGATACCGGGGAATTCCTTGGTAATATGCAACATTTCTATTACATATTCCGGGGATTTTTCCATTCTGCCACCTGCTTTCCTATTATCATCGTGTCCGTATAAAAAACAGCTATTTCATATTATAACGTCAAAAAGAGCAAATTGCAAGAAAATACCCAGAAAAGCGCAAAAAAGAAGAGAGCGAAAGCCCTCTTCTTTAGTGCGTAGATTATGATCAGATGATGTTGAGAGTGAGGTTGCTCCAATCCTGCTCGAGGTTTGCCGCGTAGTCGGCATCGATGGTGAGCTCACCGGAAACGACCTTCTGGAACAGGTCTTCGTACTCTTCAACGGTGTAGTTGGTCATGCTCCAGGTAGCGGTGGGCAGGCCAACAGCGTTGTCCTCAACACCCAGAGAGGTGGCCTTGCCGCCGATGTCGGACCAGGTGCCGTCATAGACCTTTGCGATCGCCCACTTGGTGGCGTCCGCAAGACCCTTCATAGCGGAGGTGACAACAGTGTCAGAGCTGAAGGACTGGTCAACGTCAACGCCGACAACGTATGCGTCGTTAGCGGAAGCAGCAGCGGAGACAGACTGGAACATGTTGCCGCCGCAGCAGAAGATGACCTCAGTGCCGGTCTCGTACCAGCCGGATGCCATGGTCTGGAGTTCCTGAGAGGGGGAGAAGGATGCGCCGTACTCCCAAGAGTAGTTGACCTCGACATTGACGCCCATCTCAGCAGCTGCTGCATTTGCGCCCTCAACGAAGCCGTAGCCGTAACGGCAGCATGCCGGGTTGGTGCCGCCGCCGCCGCCGGTGAAGCCGAGCTTGGTGTAGCCTTCCTTAACAACAGCGTAACCGGCGAAGTAGCCGCACTGCTCTTCCTTGAAGGAGATGCCTGCAACATTTGCGAGAGCGTTGCCGTCGTCGTCAGAAACGGGGTAGCCGTCGATGAAGATGAAGCTGACATCGGAGAACTCAGCAGCAGCCTTCTTAAGTGCGGTCTCCTGCAGGAAGCCTGCGCAGACAACGACCTTTGCGCCGCCGTCAACAGCGGCCTTCATTGCGTCGTAACGGTCGTCATCAGTCGCCTGATCGCCGTTTGCGGGCTGGTAGTACTTGTAGCTCAGGCCGTTCTCGGCAGCGTAGAGCTTAACGCCGTCGAAAGTGCCCTGGTTGAAGGACTTGTCCTTCAGCTGGCCGACGTCGGTGACGAAAGCGACTTCATACTTGCCGTCATCGGAAGTCATGGTGTCGTCGATATCGTCAGCGGAGAGGGCTGCGGGAGCTTCGGTCTCCTCTGCTTCGGTCTCCTCTGCCGGGGTCTCCTCAGCGGGAGCTTCGGCGGCGGGCTCTTCCGCGGCTGCGGGGGCCTCGGTCGCTGCGGGGGCAGCGGACTGGCCGCAGGCGCACAGAGCAAAGACCATGCACAGTGCGAGAACAAGTGCGAGAATCTTTTTCATGATTTTTCCTCCAAAAAAATTTTTGACATGTGCTTATGCAAGGGGGCTTGACCCCATAGCACGACAATTATAGCAGATACATGCTTCCAAATCAAGGACAATTCAAGCAAAACGCGGAAAAATTAAAAACTTTTTCACATGATCCGCCTTAAAGCGCCGCCATTTTCACGGCCGTGTCCAGCGCTATCTCCATCATCTGGCGGAAGGAGGTCTGCCTCTCCTCCGCGGTGAGGTAATCGCTGCGGTAGAGGTGGTCGGATATGGTGCAGATGCACAGGGCGCGCTTTTTGAAATAGGCGGCGTTGGCGTAGAGCGAGGCGGCCTCCATCTCGACCGCGAGCACGCCCATGTCGCGCCATTTGCCGTTCCTGTCGCAGCCGGCGGGGGAGTAGAAGTTGTCCGAGGAGAGGATGTTGCCGACCTTCATGTCCACGCCGTGCTCCTTCGCGCTTTCAACGGCCTTGGAAAGCAGCGTGTAATCCGCGATGGGGGCGAAGGTCCCGTCGAGCTGGAAATTGTCGATATAGCCGGAGTTGGTGCACGCGCCCTGACCGGCGACGATGTCCATGAGCTTCAGCTCGTCCTGAAGCGCCCCGGCGGAGCCGATGCGGATGATGTTGTCCACGCCGTACTCGCTGAAAAGCTCCCAGCTGTAGATGCCGATGGCGGGCATACCCATGCCGGAGGCCATGACCGTCACGGGAACGCCCTTCCACGTGCCGGTGTGCCCCTGCACGCCGCGGACGTTGTTGACGAGCACGGCATCGGTGAGGAAGGTGTCGGCGATGAACTTCGCGCGCAGCGGGTCGCCGGGCATGAGCACGGACTTGGCGATCTCGCCGGGCTTTGCGTTTATATGGGGAGTGGGAATAGACATAGATGACCTCCAAAAATGTGATTTTAGTTTTTAAATCTTTTTTGTATTATATTAGATTAAATGTAAAAAGTCAAATTGAAACGGCGGGGGATATGTGTTATTATAAATCGAATAAAGACGAATGCCGCGCACGGGCGGCGAAAAATGACAGCGGGAGGGCGCACACAGGATGAGCGACGTTATGATAGTCGGCATAGCCGGGGGGACCGGCAGCGGGAAAACCACCATCACAAGAAAGCTGATGCAGCGCTTTGAGGGCGACGTGTCGGTGATAAACCACGACAACTACTATAAGGCGCACCACGATATGCCGTATGAGGAGCGCGCGAAGCTCAATTACGACCATCCGGACGCCTTTGACACGGAAATGCTGATAGACGCCCTGCGCGAATTGAAGCAGGGGCACGCCGTCAAGTGCCCGGTATACGATTACTCCATACACGACCGCACAGACAAGACCATCACCGTGGAGCCTGCGCGCGTGATAATAGTGGAGGGGATACTTATATTCCAGAGTCCGGAGCTGTGCCGGCAGATGGACATAAAGATATACGTGGACACGGATGCCGACGTGCGCATACTGCGGCGCATCATACGCGACGTGCGCGACAGGGGCCGCAGTCTTGACAGCGTGATAAACCAGTATCTCACCACCGTCAAGCCCATGCATGAACAGTTCGTCGAGCCGTCGAAGCGCCGCGCGGACATAATAATCCCCGAGGGCGGGCATAATCAGGTTGCGATGGAAATGGTGATAGAGCGCGTGCGCGCGCATCTGGAGCAGTAACGGCGGAGGACATATGGCAAAGCTTTATTTCAAATACGGGGCGATGGGCTCGTCCAAGTCGGCGCAGGCGCTGATAACGAAGTTCAACTATGAGGAACTGGGCATGACGGTGTGGCTGATAAAGCCCAGCATCGACACGCGCGACGGCGCGGACGTGATAAAAAGCCGCATAGGACTGGAATGCAAGGCGCAGATAATCACGCCGGAGCAGAACATCGAGGACGAATACCACGCCGCGGGGAAGCACGACGTCATCATCGCCGACGAGGCGCAGTTCTTCACCGGGGAGCAGATAGAGCAGCTTCGCGCGCTGGTGGACGACGAGGATCTGCCGGTGCTGTGCTTCGGGCTGCGCACGGACTTTCTGACGCACCTTTTCCCCGGCTCACAGCGGCTGCTGGAGCTGGCGGACTCACTGACGGAGATAAAGACGGTGTGCGCCTGCGGCAGAAAGGCCACAGTCAACGCCCGCATCGACGAGACGGGGCGTGTCGTCACGCAGGGGGATCAGGTTTTCCTCGGCGGGAACGACAGCTACATCGCCATGTGCCACAAGTGCTGGAAGGAAAAAATACGCGCCCAGCGCGGGTGAACGATAGTCACAGCCGAAAGGCGAATATACAGCGCAGACTCATGGCCTCCCTTGAAAAGGGAGGTGGCTCGGCGTAAGCCTGAAGTGGTAAGCTAAAAATGGACACGGAGGGGGTACAAATTGTACAGTAGATAT
>URPU01000039.1 GCA_900549865.1 uncultured Eubacteriales bacterium | reverse complement strand
AACGCTGAGAATTATATCACTCATCCTCACTCACCCCCAGGTATGCGTCTATGACATGCTCATTATTCTGTATTTCAGACGGAACACCCTTGGCAATGAGCTTGCCGAAGTCAAGGACATATATCATATCGCTTATGTTCATGACAAGATCCATATGGTGCTCGACAAGGAACACGGAAAGCTTGTATTCATCCCTTATTTTCACGATGAAATCTGCCAGTTCCAGCGTCTCCTGCGGGTTCATGCCTGCCGCCGGCTCATCGAGCAGCAGCAGCTTCGGTTCGGTCGCAAGGGCGCGGGCTATTTCAAGACGGCGCTGGATGCCGTAGGGCAGGCTTCCGGCCACATCGTCTTTATATTTTTCAAGCCCCTGCTCCTCAAGCAGAGCCATGGACTCCTCGCGCATACGCCGCTCTTCCGCACCGTTCAGGTGCAGTGCAGCAGAGAAAAAGTTCTGCTTTGCACGCATATGCTTTGCTATTATGACGTTTTCAAAAACGCTGAGCTTTGAGAAAAGGCGGATGTTCTGGAAGGTGCGGGCAATGCCATTGGACGTGATAACATCCGGAGTATGGGAAACGATCTTATCGTACATGCCCATATTCTCGCCCGCGTAGAGCTTTTTCATCTTCCCCTGCGGATAGTTTTCAACTATGGTCTCGCCATAGAAGTCTATCTTGCCGTTCGTCGGCTCATACACGCCGGTGACGCAGTTGAAGGCCGTGGTCTTGCCCGCGCCGTTCGGCCCGATGAGGGCAACGATCTCACCTTGTTCAACATCAAGATTGAGGTTATTGACGGCGACGACGCCGCCGAACTGCATGGTCACATTTTCAATATGCAGCACGTTCTCAGCCATTGTCCTTCGCCGCCTTTCTTTCGCGTTTTGCAAAGAGCTTTCTGAAAAAGTCGATTATCGCCTGCCACGAGAATTCATGCGTACCCATTATGCCCTGCCTGTAGAAAAGGACGATGAGCATGATGACGACGGAGAAAACGACCATACGGAAGCCGCCGCGCATAAACGGGATATTCACACCGAGGTAGGTCTGCGAGTCGTCGAGGAAACGCAGCCACCACTCTGAACAGGCTATGTACAAAAAGCTTCCCAAGATGGAGCCGGTAACTGAGCCGATGCCGCCAATGACAACAATGAGCAATATCTCATAGGTCATTGCAGAGGTGAATGCGCGCGCCTGAACGCTGGCCTGGAACATTGCAAGCAGTGCGCCGCCGATACCGGCGAAAAAAGCGCTTGTAAGAAACGCCTGCATCTTTGTCTTGGCAAGGTTGATGCCCATTGCCTCCGCCGCGATCTCATCCTCGCGGATGGCCTTGAAAGCGCGGCCATAGGAGGAATTGATAAGCAGCACTATGAGAAAAATGCAGAAAGCAGAGGCGAGGACAGGCGTGAGAATGCTGTCAAACTTTGGGAACTTTTTAAGGATGTTGGAGGCATTGGTAACGGGGCCGAGGACATCCCACTGGATGATGGCACGCAGGATCTCCGCAAAGCCGAGCGTCGCAATGGCAAGATAGTCGCTTTTCAGCTTGAGGCAGGGCTTGCCGACAAGCCACGCGAACGCGACCGCCACAAGGCCGGCGCAAATTATGCCGACGAAGGCCGGCAGGCAGACGTTGACAATACCGCCGTTAAAGTACTGGTAAACGCTTGCGTGCTGCTCAAGCGGGATGGTGAGTATGGCGTAGGTATATGCGCCAAGCATCATGAAGCCCGCCTGCCCGAGAGAAAACAGCCCTGTAAAGCCGTTGAGCAGATTGAGCGAGACAGCAAGGAGCGAGTATATCGCCGCTTTCTGAATGACGGACGCAAGCATGGAATAATGCTGCTGCTTATCGACATAGACGAGCAACGCCAGCACGACAGCCGCCAGGATCGCTGATAGTATAATATCTCTTTTCTTGTTTGTCATAATATCACACCTTCTCCGTCAGCTTTTCGCCGAACATGCCGTTGGGCTTGAACAGAAGCACGATAATAAGCAGGGCAAAAGTAAAGGCGTTGCTGAATATGGCGATCGAGTCATTCGCCTTGATGAGCGATTCGCAAATGCCGATTATATATGCGCCGAGCACCGCGCCGGGGATCGAACCGATGCCGCCGAACACCGCCGCGACGAAGGCTTTCAGGCCGGGCATAGCGCCGATAGTGGGGCTGACCTGGCCGTAATTGGTAAAGTAAAGTATGGAGCCGACACCCGCAAGGAACGAACCTATTATAAAGGTGACGGAAATGACATTGTTGACCTTGATGCCCATGAGACGAGCCGTATCGAAATCCTTGGAAACGGCGCGCATGGCCATGCCCGTCTTGGTATGGTTGATGAAAATGACAAGCGCGATAACGAGCAGGATCGTCAGCACAGGCGTGACCACAGTGATGACCTTGACCTTGAGAGCGCCAGCCATGAACGTTCCCTTGAGAAAAGGAATGTCGGGGTATGCCCTTGCAAGGCCGCCGGTGATATACGTCGCAAGATTCTGAAGCAGATAGCTGACGCCTATCGCAGAGATCATGACAGACATGCGCGGGGCACTGCGCAGCGGCTTGTACGCCGCGCGCTCTATGAGCACGCCGAGAAGCACCGTCATGGCAAGAACTATGGGTATCGCCACTGCCATAGGCATTGACGCGCTGATATACACCATGAAGAAGCCGGCCATCATAAAGATGTCGCCGTGTGCAAAGTTTATTAAACGCAAAATGCCGTAGACCATGGTATAGCCGATGGCAATCAACGCATAAAGGCTGCCGACGGTGATTCCCGATAGCAGCAGATCTATGTAATATGTGGCAGTATGCATATTACAAGCCTCCTAACCAAAAACTCTTTCTATACATAAAAACGGAACGCTCCCCGGCGGGTCTCGCCGGGGATAACGCTGCCGTTTGACTGTGATCTAAGCGTTGGGGCTTATTCACCGGTGTAGGCATCGGAGAACACTATCTTGCCGTCCTGGAAGGTCTTTATGGCAACATAGTTCTTGATGGCGTCGCCGTTCTCGTCGAACTTAAGGTCGCCGGTGACAAGACCGCTCACCTCAAGGCCGGCAAGCGCGTCGCGGATAGCCTGACCGTCGGTGCTCTGTGCGGCGAGGATGGCGTTGTAGGCCGCCATGTAAGCGTCATAGCCGCAGGGAGTAACGGAGGAGATAGCGTCGGCAGTGCCGCCGTTGTTCTCGAGTCTGGTGGAGTCGGCCGCGATCCAATCAAGGATGCCCTTGTTGAACTCAACACCGGCTTCGTTGCTCGTATCGGAAGCATCAAAGAATGCGGAGAAGAACACGCCGTTGGCGTTCTCGCCGGCACGCTCAGCGATAGAGATATCGTCCCAAGTGTCGCCCGCCATGATCTGGCAGTCAACGCCGTTCTCACGCGCCTGATTGATTATCAGAGGAGCAGTCTCGATGGAGACAGGAGCAAAGATACCGTCATAGCCCTTGGACTTGATGTTTGCCATGATGGTGGAGAAGTCGGTCTCGCCGGTCTGGAAGGTGACGGTGTCGCACGCGGCGCCGGCCTTGAGCATGGCCTCGGAGAAGTAGTTGCCGAATCCGGCGGAGTAGTCGTCGCCGGCCTCAACTATGACGACGCAGTTCTTGCAGCCCTGCTTGAGAGCATAGCTTGCCATAACAGCGCCCTGGAACGGGTCGATGTAAGCAATACGGAAGTAGTAGTCATTGCCAAGAGTGACCTGGGGGTTGGTGCAAGAGGTGCCGATCGCGGGGATCTTGGCCTCTGCAAACAGGTCGCCGGCAGCGATGGCGCAGCCGGAACCGTATGTGCCGATAACGACGGAAACATTCTGGCTTATCAGAAGCTGCGCTGCGGAAGGCGCCTTGGATGCGTCAGACGCGTTGTCAGCGTAGACGAGCTCTATATTGTAGGTCTCGCCGTTGATGTCAACGGTGGGCTGAAGAGCGTGGGCATACTCGATGCCGAGTATCTCTTTCTTGCCGCCGGCTGCATTCTGGCCGGAAGTCGGCTCAAAAACTCCTATCTTGACGACCTTCTCGCCGGAAGAGGCGGAAGCGGAGCTGTCAGCCGGTGCACTGCTTGAGGTGCTGCCGCACGCGCAAAGTGCGAAAACCATTACTAAAGCAAGTGCAATTGCTATGATCTTCTTCATATTTTGTCCCTCCATAATATATTCTTCGCAATTGGGAGTGTCCGTATTTCGCGTACACGTGTATCTCTTTTGCGATATTACGATTATGCACTATCGGGCGCAGAATTGCAATAAATGTATCTCACTAAATTGAAAAATATTTTTTTGCCGCTTTTATGGATTATTCACAATTTTGGGGCTGTTTCGCCAGTCTTCGCCCCCTTTTCGCTCCCCTTCCGCCCTGTAACCGAGCACATACAGGTCGTGCGCGGATGCGCCGAGGGCGAACAGCGTTTCGTGATCCGCGGACAGATTTTTCACGGAGGCGGGCTTTGTCACGACGGGAAGGCCGTCCTCCCGGTCGTTCATCTGCCGCAGCAGCGCGCAGCCGCGCGCGTTCGCGGCAAGCACGCGGATATACGGCGGCGTGCCGGTACTCATCTCCGCGCGCACGCCGAGCGCGGCGCACATGCACATGCGCCGCACGCGCGACATGGCATAGCGCTTTGTCTTTGCCGCGGCAAGCACGGCGTTCAGGCTGGGCTGCGTCCGGGCGGCCTCATAGAGCCGCGCACCCGCGCCGCCGGAGGCGTCCGGCAGGGCGTCAAACGCCGCGCGGTCAAGCATCCTCAATCGGGAAAGTATGGCAAGCTCCATGCGCTCCTCCCCCGCAAGCTCGCGCCCGCAGTCTCTTTCGCGCGCGTACACCGCCGCCGCGCCCGTGGGAACGAAGCTTCCGGCCTCCATCCCCTGCGAGATGAAGCGGCGGATCTCCATGGCTGACCTATAGCCCACGCCGCCGGAGGCGTCATCATGCGCGGCCCCGCTGCGCGCGACCGTCATGGGCGCGAGGGGCACGCCCAGCGTTTTTATCGCCTTCAGGTATTCCACGGCGAGGATGTTGTTCGGCGTTTCAAGGAGCGCGGCGCGGCTGCCAAGCCTCGCTGCGACGGCCTTCTGCCGCGCGGCGGCGTAGGAGAGGCTTGCATCCTGCGCAAGCACGGCCTTTATCTCCTCATTTATCTCCGGCGTGACAAGAAGCCCGGCCAGTTCCTCAAGCGGCCCGGTCTCTCCGGCCTCGCTGCCGAAGCTGAGATGCGTGGCCCCGGCGGCGCTGAGCAGGGCGACCGCCCCGCGGGCGAAGCCCTCCGCCGAGGAAAGCACCCACGGCAGAGGAAGCTCCAGCACGAGATCGACGCCACCGCGGCAGGCGGCCTCGGCGCGGGCGAACTTGGAATACATCGCCGCTTCGCCGCGCTGGACGTAGTCGCCGGACATGGCGCAGACAACGGCGCTGTCCTCTCCAAGGCGCTCACGGCTCATTTTAATATGGTACTCATGCCCGAAGTGAAACGGATTATACTCCCCCACTATGCCTATGACGTTCATTCTGCTTCCCTCCGCGTAAAAAACTCTTGCGTTTTTGCTTATTTGTATTAAAATAGATGGCGTATGTATTGTACTTAATTGTAACACTATTTACAATAGAAAGGAAAAGGATAAATGAAAATTCTTGTTATCAATGCAGGCAGCTCCTCTCTCAAGTATCAGCTCATCGACATGGACACCGAGCAGGTCATGGCGAAGGGTCTGTGCGAGCGCATCGGCATAGACGGCCACCTCAAGCACACCCCGCTCGTCGGCGGGAAGAGCGTGTTCAATAAGGACGTCGCAATGCCCACGCATTCCGAGGCTATTGCCGCCGTTATAGAGAAGCTCACCAGCCCCGAATACGGCGTTGTCAGCTCCATGAAGGAGATAGACGCCGTCGGCCACCGCGTCGTTCACGGCGGCGAGAAGTTTGCAAGCTCAGTCAAGATAGACGACGCCGTCATGGCCACGCTTGACGAGTGCACCCCCTTCGCCCCGCTGCACAATCCCGCGAACATCACCGGCATCAACGCGTGCAAGGCCGTCATGGGCGACGACGTGCCCATGGTCGCCGTGTTCGACACTGCGTTCCACCAGACCATGCCCGGCAAGGCGTACATGTACGCACTGCCGTATGAGTACTACGAGAAGGACGGCGTGCGCCGCTACGGCTTCCACGGCACGAGCCACCGCTATGTCTCCGCCCGCTGCGCGGAGCTTATGGGCAAGCCCATTGAAGAGCTGAAGATTGTATCCTGCCACATGGGCAACGGCTCCTCCATCTGCGCCATCAACGGCGGCAAGTGCGTTGACACCTCTATGGGTTTCACGCCGCTGGTCGGCCTGCCGATGGGCACGCGCTGCGGCGATCTCGATCCGGGCGTGATGCAGTATCTGATGCACAAGTACGGCTATGACATCGACCAGATGCTCAACATCCTCAACAAGAAGTCCGGCGTGCAGGGCATTTCCGGCGTCTCCTCCGACTTCCGCGATCTGGACAATGCCGCGTCCGAGGGCAACGAGCGCGCAAAGCTCGCGCTGGACATGTTCGCCTACTGGGTGGCGAAGGTCGCAGGCTCCTACGTCGCCGCGATGAACGGCGTGGACGCCATCGTGTTCACCGCCGGTGTCGGCGAGAACAGCAAGTCCACGCGCGCCGACATCTGCGAGTACTTCGGCTATCTGGGCGTGAAGATCGACGACGAGGCCAACTCCAAGCGCGGTGAGGATATCATGATATCCACGCCCGACTCCAAGGTCAAGGTCTTTGTCATCCCCACGAACGAGGAGCTTGTCATTGCAAGGGATACCAAGGCGATTGTCTGCGGCTGATCTCTGCGTACAGACCGTATACTATTAATATATATCCGTATCACGACCGCCGGGGCGCGCCCCGGCGGTCGTTTTGCGATATATTCCACCCACATTTGCCTTATAATGGATATAGTTTTTCAAGCGAAAATGCTATTCTCATAACGATGAAACAAAGGAGGTCTCAGAGATGGATCAGATTACAACAGGAAAATTTATTGCCAAAAAACGCAAGGAGCAGAACCTGACTCAAGAGCAGCTTGCCGAACGCCTTGGTGTTTCAAACAAAACAATTTCCAAATGGGAAACAGGCAAATGTATGCCCGATTACGCCGTAGTAAAAAGCCTGTGTGAGGAGTTAAAAGTCTCGGTTTCTGAATTGATGGACGGCGAAGAGTCTGACGACAAAAGCGTTCGCGTGTATGATGATGAGCAGATACTCGATTTATTGAGAAGAACGCAGGAATTAGAGAAGCAAAAAGTCATGTTGACCGGCGTCATACTTATCGTTATGGGAATTGCTTTGCAGGCGCTGTCGCATACCTTCGGCGGTTCAGACATCAAAGATTTCTTTTCGGGGCTTCTGCTGGGGCTGTCTGTCGCCGAAATGCTTCTTGGTATTTATGTGACCGCCAAGGGCGCAAGCGGCAAATAGTGTTTTCTTACGTCATTGTATATGCCGCAAGCTTGCCGTTGTATTTCACAGCAGAACAGGATATACTATGCAGAAAGATGGCTTCCGGAGGCAAAGAGAGCTGATTGTATCTGTAGTCGATAGTCGTAAAACCTCGATAGTTATAGATAACGCTCTTTGAACAGCGCATGAGCCTCAGCGAAAATACTACTAAAGAAGCTGTCGTACTCAGCTATCTCGCTCTCACTTAAATGCCGATGAAAGCTCCACTTACAGTCCAAATATTTCAAATCCGGGTTGTCGGTCCGGTCATTCGGGTCAACAACATATGTTTCAGCAGAGAACTCACCATCGGATGAAGGCGCTGTAGAATTTCCCAGAACTTCCCATATAATGTTGACCATATGATTATAGTCATCTTCATCATAATATGCATACGACGCACGGTAAGACACCCATGAGCAGTCACCGTTTGTACTATAATGCCTATCACCATCTGTGTCACTACAGCTAAAGCTGTGCGACCTAAGATACTCTAAAAAATAGTCATCGGACGCAGGTCGTCTTAAGTATTCTAAGCTGGGCTCCTGCCAACGTTCCGGTATAGGTTCTCCCAGGGGCTCCGGTATGTATTTTCCATCGGTTTTTCGTTTGAAAAAAGCTTCTAAATCAAAGTGCGGATCCGGTGTATCGACGCGCAAGCTTGGTTTTTGATCGGGCATATCAGGAAAAGGACCGGGGTAAAATTCTATTTTCTCTTTTTCGTCATCGAAGGAAAAAGAGTAATAATGGAAGTAACTCTTGGGTAAAGGAGGTATCTCCCAAAGACGATAGATTCCAGAGTAAAAGGGAATCATGATGTCTTCATCTTCTTCATCAAGGAATACTCTGATGCGGTCGTGATCACATAGGTCCACTGCGTTGAGTAGCTCATAGCTTGTATTGGAGTATACATAGTACTCGCAGCAATAGACACCACTTTCCAGCTTCTCTACAGACTTTACTTTGAACATATACAATCCTCTTTTCTACAAATTTTGAAAAGGACAATAACATCTATCAGAAAATTTTGAAAACACCGCAGAAGAAAACACAGTCATTAGTGGAAACTGTATGGTTTCCTACCGGACGAATGGAGACAACATCTACATTGACCGTGTTCTGCACGGCCGCAGCGATTATATGAGAGTACTGTTCAAAGACCTACTGTGGGAAGAAACAACCGAATAAAATTAAAAATCTACAGGTTTCGCAGAAGAAACCTGTAGATTTTTGGTCCGAGTGACTGGATTTGAACCAGCGGCCTCTTGAACCCCATTCAAGCGCGCTACCATCTGCGCTACACCCGGAAATATTGACTTGTCACCTCTCAGTGCTCAGATATACTAGCACATTATTTCAAAAAATGCAATACCCAATTTTGAAAAATTCGAGATTATTTTCCCTTTGCCTGTGCTATTGCCCGCGGGCGCGTAGGGTGATGTAAAAAAGTCAGGATTCCGGCGCGCGGGGCTATTGTAATTACAAATGCCGTGTGGTAGAATTTATATGTTAAGAGGGCTGCGCCGGCAAAGGCGCGGCCGTAATGCGGCGCAGCGGTTAGTCGTGTTAAACTGAGTGCCGTTTCATGAGCAAAATCAGAGTCCAGAAGAATTATAACAGCAGAGAACGTAAACGGAGGAGATATACATGGGCACAGACACAGCACGGCAGGACGCGATACGCGGCGCATACCGCATGACGGGGAGCAGCAGCTTCTACGACGGGATGATAACCTGCACCACTCTGGCCGGGAAGGCCGTGTGCAGACTTGTATGGGCAATGAACAAGGCCGAATGCGACGAATATCTGACGAAGGCGCTGGCGGGCATTCCGGAGGGTTTTTCGGGGCAGCTGCTGGAGGTTCCGGTCGGCACGGGCGTGCTGACGATGCCGCTGTACAAAACGATGCCGGAGGCGGAGATAACCTGCCTTGACTATTCGCCGGACATGATGGCGCAGGCGCAGGAAAAGGCGGAACGCATGGGGCTGAAAAACGTTGAATTCCGGCAGGGCGACGTGGGCGCGCTCCCCTTCCCTGAAGCGAGCTTTGACGCCGTCGTTTCGCTCAACGGCTTCCACGCGTTTCCGGACAAGGAGGCCGCGTACAGCGAGACCTTCCGCGTGCTTAAGCCGGGTGGGGTATTCTGCGGGTGCTTCTACGTGATGGGAGAGCACAGAAGGACGGACGGCTTCATCCAAAAGGCGTATGAGCCGATGAAGTTCTTCACACCGCCGTATGAGACGGTGTACAGCCTGAGAGACCGGCTCAGCAAGCTTTACGCGCAGGCGGAGGTCGGGAACGTGAAGAGCATAGCATGGTTCGTATGCCGCAAGGGCGGCGAAGCATAAAAAGGCGCGCCGGACGCGCCAGAACATATAGCTAACACATATAAAATAGAAGGAGGATCTGACATGAGCTTTTTTGCATCTGTACTGCGTGCCGCGTACAAGCTTTCCGGCGCAAAGAAAGCGTTCACCCTGCCGGAGGACGAGATACTGAAGGTAATAGAGAAGCAGAACCGCAGCCGCGGCGTATTCACCCCGAAGGATCACAAGGCGCATTATGAAATGATAACCGTAAACGGCTTTCCGTGCCTTATCGTGCGCGAAAGGCCGCAGCCGTCCAAGCGCGCCATACTGTACTTCTTCGGCGGCGGGATGGTCATCGGCCCGGACAGAGGAGACCTGCCGGTGATGCGCAAGCTCGCCTTTGATTCAGGCTGCGACGTGTGGTTCCCGTTTTATCCGCTGTGCACGGAGCACTGCATCACGGACACCTACGCCATGGCCTATGAATGCTACAGAAAGATGATAGGCATATACGGCGGCGGGAACGTCAGCACCTGCGGATTTTCATCCGGCGGCGCGCTGGCGCTGGGCATCGCGGCGCACAACAGCGCATTGGGCACTCCCCTGCCGCAGCCGCGGCATATCGTGGCGGTCTCCCCCGGCGAGGTGCCGTGGAACGACGCGGAAAAGGCGCGGATGCAGGCGCTGAACGAGAAGGACGTTGCGATAGATTACGCATTCATGGTGACGGTGGAAAAGTTCATGCGCCACGGACAGGACAACGTGCCGGACTATATGATATCCGGCTCACGCGGCGACTTTTCCGGCGTGGGCGACATACACTTCATCTACTCCGCAGACGAGGTGCTGTACGGCGCGCTGCCGGACTTTGAGGAGGCGTGCAGGCGGGCAAACGTTCCGTACACGGCCTTTGCGCGGCCGGGCATGGTGCACTGCTACTGCATGCTGCCGTACTTCAAGGAGGCGCGGGAGGACTTCGCCAAAATCGCGGAAATATTCAGAAGCTAGGTGAAATAGGCTTATCACGGCTGTGATACTCGCGGTGCTCGGTGTTATCGGCGGAATGGTGCCGTACTTCGCGGCGGCCAAAATAATAGTGCTGCTGCTTGCGGGCGAAACGGCGCTTGCGGCGTATACGCCGTGGCTGATCGCCGCGCTGGCGGGCTACGCCGCGCGCACGGCGCTTTATAACGGCGCGCTGTCCATTTCGCACAAGGCGACGTTCAATATCCTGAAAACCATACGCGAGCTGCTGCTGGCAAAGCTGCCGAAGCTGCCGCTCGGCACGGTGATGGACACCTCCAGCGGGAAGCTGAAGCAGATCATCGTCGATCAGGTGGACAGCATGGAGACGACGCTTGCCCATCTCTTCCCGGAAATGACGGCGAACATCATAGCGCCGGTGCTGACGCTGATATACCTTTTTGTGCTTGACTGGCGGCTGGCGCTGCTGTCGCTGGCCGTATTCCCCGTCGCCTTCATATTCATGATGAGGGTAATGGGCAATTACGCCAAGGATTACGAGGGCGCGGTGCAGGCGACGAACGAAATGAGCGGCGCGATAATAGAGTACATTCACGGCATTGAGGTGATAAAGGCGTTCAATCAGGGCAGCAAGTCCTATGCCCGCCTTGTTGACAAGGTGCGTGCAAACGCGCAGTACTACTACGACTGGATGCGCCGCAGCCAGCTCGGCATGTCGATGGCCTACGCGTTTTTCCCGGCGCAGATGCTGACAGTGCTGCCGTTTGGCTGGGTGTTCTACCAGCACGGCACACTTTCCGCGTAGACGTTCATAACGGTGATCATCCTCGCGCTGGGCATGTCCGCGCCCATCGTGGCGGCGTTCAACTTCGTGGATACGCTGGCGCAGGTCGGCACGACCGTGGGCCAGGTGGATGAGATACTCAAGGCGGAGGAACAGCTTCACGCCGAGACGCCTGTGAGCTTCAACGGATATGGCACCGTTGTAGGCGGGGGCGGGGCGCACCTTTCCGGCGGCGAGCGGCAGCGCATCGCCATCGCGCGGGCAATGCTGAAGGACGCGCCGGTCGTCGTGCTGGATGAGGCAACGGCATACATAGACCCGGAGAACGAGGACGTGATACAGCGCGCCGTGGCAAAGCTCGTCGCGGACAAGACCGTTATCGTGATCGCCCACCGCCTGTCCACTATCACGGGCGCGGCGAAGAGTGGCGGTCATGTTTTTTTGCTTATTTCACGAGGATATATCCCCATGTTCTGCCTGTGCGGGCCTTATGAAGCTTACCGGCCTCAACATATCTGCCGAGAATGCGGTTCGCGGTCGCGGCGGACACGCCGAGCATATCCCGCACGTCGGCATTGGTAACGGTGCCGTTCTTTTGAAGAAAGCGCGCAATTTTGCGCCAGCGCTGCTCATCAGTGCGTATATTACCGGTTTCGTCGCCCTGCACAGCCTCGACCAACGCTTCCTTGATAGCGGAGAGCATGAATTCGATAAAAACCGTTGACTCCGCGTCGTCGTTGGAGCGGTTGATCGCGTCGTAGTATTCGCCCTGACGGTCATGGATGATGGACTCCACCGGGAGCCATGCGAACATCGGCTTCCACTGTGTCAGCAGCAAGGTGTGCCATAAGCGTCCGATGCGTCCGTTTCCGTCTGCGAACGGATGTATCAGCTCCAGCTCATAGTGGAACACACAGCTCTTGATGAGCATGTGAAGCTCACTGTTCCGAACCCACTCCAACAGCTCCATGACCGCACCCGGAACATAGTCCGGAAGCGTGCCGAAGTGAAGAATGTTGCCCTGCTTATCCGCGACGCCGACAGGGCGCGAACGAAAACAGCCTGATTCCTCCACCAGACCCCTTGTCATAACGCCGTGTGCTTTCAGGAGGTCGTCCACCGAGTAAGGATCAAGCGTATCCAGCATATCATATATCTCGTATGCGTTTTTGACCTCCGCAATGTCCTTTGGCGGGGCAATTATGCGCTTACCCCCAAGCACAGCCGTGACCTGCTCCAAGCTCAGCGTATTCTGCTCAATGGCAAGAGAGGAATATATCGTCCGGATGCGGTTGGTTCGCCGCAGAGTCGGGTTGGAAGTCAAGCCCCGTGATGCGTTTACATGCCCCACAAGCTCCGCTATCTCCGCAATTTCGCCCAAAATGGTATTTGTGACCTCAAACGGCGGGTTTTTGCTGTACACATTCATCACCTCACAGTTAATATAACATTTCATCGCTCATATTTCAACGGCAAATGAGAGATGAAATGAGCGATGAAGCGTCCGGGCAAATCTGATGGTGCAAAGCAAACGCCGGTGGCTTTAGGAAAGAATCGTCATGACAGCCGCGCCTTTGCGTCAAATTAACTTGACAGAACGCGAGGGTGCTGTTATTATTGGATTGTATACCAATCGCATTTTGTATGTGTCTACAATATAAATTAGGAAGGAGCGCACATTCAATGAAAATGAAACGGCTCATATCCGGCATTATCGCGCTTGTGCTGATAATGGGGATGCCCGTGTCGGCATTCGCGGCGGACTGGTATCTGGAGGACGGCGACATCACCGTAAGCGCGGACAACTCAGGGCAAACTGTGTCACAGGGCGGCGGCGCGGCCGTCGCGGATGACGCGCCCGTCATTTCGCAGCGCGACAGCTCCGCGGCAACGGACAGCACCATCACCATATCCACCTCCGACGGCGCGACGGCAAACGTCACCATTGAGGATGTAAACATCAGCAGCGACGGCGACGCCATTGACGTCGGCGACTCCAGCGCGAACATCACGCTGGAGGGAGACAACAAGCTCTCCTCCGAATCCGGTTCCGGCATCCATGTTTCCGGCGGCGATGTGACCATTACCGGCAGCGGCTCTCTGGAGGCCGGGAGCAAGAACGATAATAACAATAATGCCGCGATCGGCAGCCACGAGGATGAGGACATGTCCGGCAGCATCCACATTACAGGCGATGCAACTGTCACTATAAAGAATGACACAGGTTACGGAGATGGTGCGGGCATCGGTTCCGGCAATAACGGCGATATGTCCGGCAGCATCAGCATCGGCGGCAGCTCGCAGGTGACGGCAATAAGCGGCAATGACGGTGCGGGCATCGGTTCTGGCGACAGCGGCGAAATGTCCGGCGACATCACTATCGGCGATGACGCGCGAGTGACCGCGTGGAGCGAGGACGGGGGCGCAGGCATTGGTTCCGGCCGGGAAGGCAAAGTGTCCGGCAGCATCACCATCGGCGATAACGCGCAGGTGTCAGCCGGAAGTGACAGAGACGGCGCAGGCATTGGCGGCGGCAAGAAGGGCTCTATCACATCCACCGGCAGGATCATTATCCGCGGCAGCGCAAAGGTGACGGCGATTGGCGAGGATGAGGGCACAGGCATCGGCCCCGGTGAAGATAAAAAGATGGAGGGTCTGATCATCATTCAGGACAACGCGCAGGTCACCGCAATAGCTGGTGACTGTGCCGCCGCCATCGGCAGCGATGACGGGTATGAAATGACCGGAACCATTATCATCATCGGTAATGTGCGTATTACTACGGGTGTTCTCGACGATGATGACGTCTACTTCGATTACAATACAAATGAGATCAAGTACACGCTGGATGAGAATGCCATCGGGTACATCGGCGACAGCCAGGACAGCAACCACGAAAGCAACAGCGGTCATTACATTATCGGGCCGGACGTGACGATAAACGATTTGAGCGACAGCGACATTGACGCCCTGAAGGACTACATCAACATGCGTCTGAGCGGCGAGAACCACGACGGTGAGCCGGAAAACCTGACCAAGCTGGACATCCGCAGCGAAAACGGCGAGTTTACCGCGACGGCGGAAGGCGAGGGCACAGTGGAGAAGATACTCTACGGCGGCAATGAGACCGCACCCACCGCGCCGGGCACATATCCCGTGACCTGTGTTGTCCGGCTGGGCGACGAGACGATAGAGTTCCAGATCGGCACGCTTGTTGTGCCCGAACCGGAAAAGAAATCCGACGGTAAAAAGTCCGACAACGCAGACACCCTGCAAAGCCCGCTCTACCGCGTGACGGATAAGGACGGCAAGGACGTCGCCTATAAGGCGGAGCAGGAGGACGGCATACTCACCGTCACTGCCAAATACGACTTTGCCATACTCACCGGCGGTCTCGGCGGCATGAACACGCTGAAAGCGCAGGGCGTGGAGAAGATCGTTTTCGTCACTAACGGTGCGGAATCCGCTTTCATGCTCTCCGACCTGCTGGAAAGCGGCAAGAACAGCGACAGCTTCAAGCTCACGCATGACGGCGGCAGCGTCTCCTTCACCGTGGGCACGGCAGAGACAGACACACGCGAAATACTCATTGACACGTGAACCGAATACAGATCTGCATCACAAGGGGCATGGCACTCTGCCATGCCCTTTTCAGTTATTCCTGTCTCAGCGGCCCGGTATTCGCGCCGCGGCGTTTTTCTTTTTGCCGGAACGCTTGATTCCCTCCGGCAGTTTTATTATACTGTTTATTATACTAATTGAAAGCGAAGTATCCGGAGAAAAACAATGATAGATAAAATGCTTATCCGTGGGGCGAAGGTCCACAATCTGAAAAACATTGATGTAGATATCCCCTTGGGCAAAATCGTCGGGATCGCGGGCGTGTCCGGCTCCGGCAAATCCTCGCTGGCGCTGGGCGTGCTGTATGCGGAGGGTTCGCGCCGCTATCTTGAGGCGCTGTCAACCTACACTCGCCGCAGGATGACGCAGGCCGCGAAAGCCAGCGTGGATGAGGTGCTGTATGTTCCCGCCGCGCTGGCGCTCCATCAGCGCCCCGGCGTGCCGGGCATACGCAGCACCTTCGGCACGGGAACGGAGCTGCTGAACAGTCTGCGGCTGATGTATTCCCGCCTTGCAAGCCACCGCTGCCCGAACGGACATTATCTGGAGCCGTCCTTGGCTGTCGCCGCGGGGAAGGAGCTTGTCTGCCCGGAATGCGGCGCGCGTTTTTACGCCCCGTCCGCGGAGGAGCTTGCATTCAATTCCCAGGGCGCATGTCAGAAGTGCGGCGGCACTGGCAGCGTCCGCACCGTGGATATCGCAAGCCTTGTGCCGGACGACTCACTCAGCATCGACGAGGGCGCAGTCGCCCCGTGGAACAGCCTGATGTGGTCGCTTATGACCGATGTGTGCCGCGAAATGGGCGTGCGCACCGATGTGCCGTTCCGCGACCTGACCGCAGAGGAAAAAGAGACAGTCTATCACGGCCCGGCGGAGAAAAAGCACATATTCTACCACGCGAAGAACTCCAATCAGGCGGGCGAGCTGGACTTCACCTATTTCAACGCCGTGTACACCGTGGAGAACGCGATTGCCAAGGTCAAGGATGAAAAGGGCATGAAGCGGGTGGAGAAGTTCCTGAAGGAGGATATCTGCCCGGAGTGCCGCGGCACACGCCTTTCCGCCGCCGCACGCGCGCCGAAGCTGCGGGGTATTTCGCTGGACGAGGCCTGCGCCATGACACTTTCCGAGCTGGTGGACTGGGTACGGGGCGTTCCCGGCAGTCTGCCGGAGAAAATGCGCCCCATGGCGGAAAGCATATGCGATGCTTTTCAGAGCACGGCAAGGCGGCTTATGGATCTGGGGCTGGGCTATCTGACGCTTGACCGTTCGGCGGCCACACTCTCCACCGGGGAGCGCCAGCGGATGCAGCTTGCCCGCGCCGTCCGCAACCGCACGACCGGCGTTCTGTACGTGCTGGATGAGCCGTCCATCGGTCTGCACCCATCCAACATTGTGGGGCTGACCGGCGTGATGCACGACCTTGTCGCCGACGGCAACTCCGTTATTCTGGTCGATCACGACACGCAGATATTGAAAGAAGCCGACTGGATAGTGGAGATGGGGCCGGAGGCCGGCGCAAACGGCGGGCACGTTATTGCGCAGGGAACGATCCCCGCCGTTGAGGAAAACCCGGCGTCGCAGATAGGCCCCTTTCTCTCCGGCAAGGCCGAGACGAAGCTGCGCGCGTGCGCCGCGAAGGATAAGCTGTTTTCAGACGGCGTCATTCACCTGTCCACTTCTGAAATTCACACCGTCAAGCCGCTGGAGGTGGACATTCCCAAGGGGCGGCTCACCGTTGTCACAGGCGTGTCCGGCTCCGGCAAGACCACGATGGTGCTGGAAAGCCTTGTTCCCGCGCTTGAGGCAAGCATAAACGGCCGCACTCTGCCCGCGCACATCCGCGCGATAAACGCCGGGGGCATCGCGCATGTCAAGCTCATTGACGCCACGCCCATCGGCATCAACGTCCGTTCCACCGTCGCCACCTATGCGGGCGTGCATGACGAGCTGCGGAAGCTGTACGCAAGGTCTGCCGGTGCACGGGAAAAAGGCTATAAGGCAAGCGACTTTTCATACAACACCGGTTCCCTGCGCTGTCCCGGCTGCGACGGAACAGGCGTCGTCAGTCTGGACGTACAATTCCTGCCGGACGTCAACATCCCCTGCCCGGACTGCCGCGGCTCCCGTTACGCGAGGGCGGCATACGGCGTCAAGCTTGCAGGAAGGACCGGCACGGGCGTTTCCCTGCCGGAGCTGATGGATATGGACGTAAACTCCGCCATCGAGTTTTGCAGGGATATGAAAACCGTTAGTCAGCGGCTGAACATTCTGAAGCAGCTTGGCCTTGGCTACCTCACGCTGGGCGAGGAGACGCCAAGCCTCTCCGGCGGCGAGGCGCAGCGTTTGAAGCTGGCAAGCGAGATCGGCAAAACGCAGGAGGACTCTGTTTTCGTGTTCGACGAGCCGTCCATCGGCCTGCATCCGCTGGACGTGCGGGTGCTGCTGGGCGTTTTTCAGGCGCTTCTGGACAACGGCGCGACCGTCATCGTAATCGAGCACGACCTTGATGTGATACGCAATGCCGACTATGTCATTGACATGGGGCCGGGCGGCGGCGACGCGGGCGGCAGGATCGTGGCGTGCGGAACTCCGCAGGAGATACAAAGCAGCGAGGACAGTATTACCGGGAGGTATTTGTAAGGGCACATAGATATTTCCGACATTATTGGGTCGGAAATAACCATGTCGATACAGCTTGACCCAAAACACCAACAATCTGTTAAGCAGCTCCGCGCAGTGCGCATCTACACCCGTGATGACCTCAAATGAGAATTTTATGTGCATTTGACACACAGGGCACACATTATTTATTGACGAGAGGCCGCGGGGAGGGTAAAATTAAAACAAAAACGCTACGGAGGATAAATATGCCAAGCTTTCAGGATTTTGAGTTCAGGTCAAGCACAGCAGTGAACACGATACACGCGCGCAAGTGCGTGCCGGACGGCGCGCCGCGCGCCGTGGTGCAGATAGTGCACGGCATTGCAGAGCACATCGAAAGGTACGACGATTTCATGCGCTTCCTTGCGGAAAACGGCATCGTCGCCGTCGGTGAGGATCACCTCGGCCACGGCAAGTCCGTCACGCAGGAGGACGACCTCGGCTTTTTCAGCGACGAGCTGGGCTGGGGCAAGGTCGTGATGGATGTGGAGCATCTGCACGACATCATGGCGGAGGAATATCCAGGGATACCGTACATCATGTTCGGCCACAGCATGGGAAGCTTCCTTACGCGCACGTTCATCATCTCCCACCCGGACAAGTACGACGCGGTCATTCTCAGCGGCACGGGTCATCAGAGCAAGGCCATGGTCGTCGGCGGGTATCTTCTGGCGGAAGCGATTGTGAAGGCCAAGGGGCCGCGCGCGGACGGGCAGAAGCTCAACGATATTGCGTTTGGCACATATCTGAACAAAATCGAAGCGCCGCGCACCGAATTCGACTGGCTGTCGCGCGACGCGGAGAGCGTGGACAAATACATCGCCGATCCGATGTGCGGCTTTGTGGCAAAAGCAAGTCTCTACAGAGACATGATGGGCGGCATATGGTTCGTCACGAGCAAGAACAACATCGCCGCGATGGACAAGGAAAAGCCCGTTTACTTCATGTCCGGCGACTGCGACCCCGTGGGCGAGTACGGCAAGGGCGTGGAGAGGGCATATAAGGCTTTCTGCGACGCCGGGCTGCGCGACGTAAAGATGCGCCTCTACCCCGGTGGGCGGCATGAAATGCTGAACGAGACGAACAAAGCCGACGTGTACAAGGACATTCTTGATTGGATAAACGAGAAAACGGGCGCATAAAGCGTGTTGCGTAACACATACCGGCAAAAACGGCGTGACCTTTCATGGTCACGCCGTTTGGTTTAAGGTGGCATATTCAACTGCAGGCGCATATGGCGGCAGTTGAATATGTGTTGATAATTATCGGGGGCGGTACCGTCAAGAGTTATGGATATATATTAGCACAGCGAGACATTGCTTAAAAGTTGTCAATGTTTGTGTATTTTTTTTCAGCAGACCTACAAAAATGTAGGTCTGCTGTAATATCAAGCGTAGCACGTGAAAACGCCGCCGCCCGGTATGGGCGGCGGCGTCATTTGATTCAATATATTCGCTGATCCAGTATATCCGGCGCGATATTACTCGGCGTCGGTGGGATCCTCCTCGGGGGCGATGCCGGTGGCTTTGCCGGACTCGGAGACCTCATAGACAAGCGCGTCCTCGGACGGCTCATCGCCATACTCCTCGACCTCTTCCTTGACGGCTGCGGGTGCAGGCTCGGAAAGAGCGCGGATGGAGAGGGATATCTTGTGCTTATCATCGTCTATCGCGGTGATCTTCGCCTCGACAACATCGCCGACGGTGAGGACATCCTCGGGCTTGCCGATGCGGCGGTTTGCGATCTGGGAGATGTGGATAAGACCGTCAACACCGTCGATAACCTCAGCAAAGGCGCCGAAGGGCATGAGCTTGACGACCTTGACCTGCGCCACGTCGCCGACGGAGTACTTGTTGGTGAACAGCGTCCAGGGGTTGGCCTCGGGATCCTTGTAGCCGAGAGAGATCTTGCGCTTGTCCTTATCGAAGTTGATAACGTAAACCTCGACCTCGTCACCGACGGAGAGGACCTCAGAGGGCTGGTGGATGCGGCCCCAGCTCAGCTCAGAGACATGGACCATACCGTCAATGCCGCCGATATCGACGAATGCGCCGTAGCTGGTGAGGGACTTGACAACGCCCTTGTACTTCTTGCCGATCTCGATCTCGTTCCAGATGGCCTCAGTGCGCTCACGGCGCTCAGCCTGTGCGACGCGGCGGATGGAGCCGACAACGCGCTTGCGGGCCTTGTTGACCTCAGTGATCTTGAGGCGGACAGTCTTCTTGAGGAGCTGTGCCAGATCGGCCTCACGCGGGAGATCGGTCTGAGAGGCGGGAACGAACACGCGCACGCCCTTGACCATGACGACAACGCCGCCCTTGTTCTCTTCGGTGACAACGCCTTCGAGAACGGTGCCGTCGTCAACTGCGGCCTCGACGTCATTCCACATCTTTGCCGCGTCGAGACGCTTTTTGGAGAGCTGTGCGGTACCCTCAACGTCATTGACTCTGACAACAACAGCCTCGATGGTGTCGCCGACCTTGACAACGTCTTCGACCTTGATGCCGTCGTCGGTAAACTCGGACGTGGGGATGAAGCCGGAGTACTTGGTGCCGAGATCGACGCTGATCTCAGTGCCGGTGATCGCAACGACAACGCCAGTTACCTTATCTCCATTATATATAGTTTTGAGAGTTTCCTCCAACATTTCGTCAAAGGATTTTTCATTCTCAAGCTTGGATTCTTCAACTTTGATTTCGTCAGACATTTTGTTTCTTACCT
>URPU01000038.1 GCA_900549865.1 uncultured Eubacteriales bacterium | reverse complement strand
GGCGCAGAACGCAGCGAAGCTTTCTCGAAAAAGTGGCAAGGCCACTTTTTCGACATTTTACGGCTGCTGCGCGGCGGCACCGGCATAATAATAATTCACCAGAAGGTCAACGCACGCGCCGTAGCTTTTAAGTCCCAGCGTCTGATCATAGCTGTGCAGAAAGCCCTCATACACGGTGTTTGAAACGCTCTGCACAGGGGTCTCAAACTGCCGCCAATAGGCGCTGTTGAGGCGCAGATCCAGCTTAACATTATCGTCAAGCTGCGCATAAACGCGCTGCCATGCCGCATTATCCGCGCTGTACAGCGCGTTGCCGAGGTGCGTGTAGGCCAGCAGTGCGGCGGAATAGCAATAATCCGCATCGCCGGAACGGAGAGAGGCGAGAACGGCGACGAAGTTCGCCTCATGCTCCTTCGCCACGCCGCGCTGGTGGCTGAGCTCATGCGCGACGGTGGACGCGAAAAGTGCAGGCGGAAAATCCGTGTTGACGTTGGCCTCGCCCGTGAAGGGGAAGAAGAAGCCGGTGAAATCCAGATAGCTCATCACGCGGGAAAACCTGACGGGCTTCGCCGCAACGCGCGGCCCGTCAAGGCAGGGCAGCGCATCCGTCATACCGTCAAAAAGCGAAGCTGACCGCGCCAGAACGGCGCTTCTGTCGCAGGTATAAAGGCCGCTTTCATCGCGCGGCACTGCCGCGCCGTACTCATTGGCAAGCGCGGCAAAATACTCCGTGACCGTTTCAAGCTGAGAAACGGAGACGGGGCCGCTTTCGAGGCCGCTTTTGGCGGAGAAATCATCCCCGTAATAATACGTGCCCCACAGCACGCAGAACCCGGCGTAGACCCACAGCACAAAGGCCAGCAGCCCCGCGAAGAGCCTGTACGCCCGCCGGGCGCTGCTTCGCCGCAGGATGAGACGCACAAGGCCAACGAGAAGCCGCGCCAGCACTGCGGCAGCGGCAACGGCAATGAGCGCCTCCGCCACGGAAAACGGCACATGTGAGTTGAGCCGCGCAAGCGCCGCGTGCACAGGGCGAACAAAGCTCTCGGAAAGATGGGCCATGAGGTCATGGTCGCGCCGCAGAAGAAGATGCAGCGCGATAACGAGCGCCGCTGCAAGCGCAAACGTATGTATGACCGGGCAGGGGGCGAACGCGCCGAGGAGCGCCGCGCCCGGAGTTTTTTTCGTGTTTTCAGTTCTCATGATAAGATAATACTACACCGCGCGGCGCATGGCAAGCGTCAGCCGCTGGGAATTATGCCCGCCGGGCGCAACTATTCAATTGACGAAATGGGATAAATATAGTATTCTATACGGGCAAAAATATGTCGTTTTTGAAGGTGAACCGATGAGCAAAGCTGCAAAACTTCTTGACAGGGCAGGCCGGAGCAAGCCCATGCTGTACGGCATTGCCGCGCTTTTATCCGCCGGATTCGGCGTGTTCGTGATACTGACGGCGGAAAAGGTGAACGTATACTACCCCATCCCCACCGCAGTCATATTCGGGGGGCTGTTCTTTCTGGCGCAGGCGCTGCTTATTGCGCAGGACCGCTTCGACGCGCTGTCGCTGCTTGTCGCCGCGGCGTGCCTTGCGTGCGTCATGTTTTCAAGAGTGGCGCTTTTATACTTTGAATCCAACGACTACAAGGCGTTTTTGAAGCTGTGGGTCAAAAAGCTGGGCGAGCTTCCCGTGAAGGAGGCGCTGTGCGAGGACATCGGCGACTACAACCTGCCGTACATATACATTCTGCTGATATTCTCCCGGCTTAAGCTGGATGCGATGATATGCATAAAATCCCTCTCCTGCCTTTTTGACGTTATTCTGGCGTGGCTCGTGCTGCGGGTCGTTTCTGAGGGCGTGAAGGACAGGCGGCTGCAGCTTGCGTCGTACATCCTAGTGCTCGGCATTCCGACCATCATGGTCAACAGCGCGATGTGGTCCCAGTGCGACGCGGTATATGTCAGCTTCTGCGTGCTGTCCATGCTGGCGGCAATGCAGGGCCGCGGGCGGCTGTGCGCGATAAGCTGGACGGTGGCGCTGTGCTTCAAGCTTCAGGCCGTGTTCATCCTGCCGGCGCTGGGCATTGCGCTGTTAATGGGCAAGGTGAAGCCGCGGCACCTGCTGTGGATACCGGCGGTGTTCTTCATCTCGCTGCTGCCGGCGCTTTTCGCAGGGCGCAGCCTTGCAAGCTGTCTGAGCATCTACGCCGACCAGACGCAGGAATACGGCTATCTCTTCCACAACGCGCCCACCGTGTGGCACTTCTTTGAAAGCGCGGACTTTGAGAGCTTCAGCGTGCTGACGGTGTTCACGGCCGGGGCGGCGGTGATACTGTTCATGTTCTTCTGCCTGACGTTCATAAAAAAGCTGAAAACTCAGGATCTCGTCCGGCTGTTCTTCCTCTCGGCCATGCTGGTGCCCTACGTGCTGCCGCGGATGCATGAGCGCTACTTCTACATGGCGGATGTGATGGCGCTGATATACTTCATGTACGACCGGCGCAAATGGTACATCCCCGCAGCGCTCGTCATATCGTCCTCGGTGGGGTACATGTACTACTTCAACGAGATAGTGATAATAAACCAGAAGTACATCGCCGTTGTATTCTTCATCATTCTCGCCACGGAGCTGCGCGAGTTTTTCAAGGAATTCTGGCACAAGACGCCGGACACCATCACTATTGATTGAGCAAAAACACGGTCAGCGCCGCATAATGCGGCGCTGACAATTCTAAACGCAAAAATCCTCCGCCGGTGGCGGAGGATTTTTTGCACAGCTTGTCAAAAAGGCCTCGCAGAGTTTCGCGTCCACAGACGCGAAAGCAGTATGATCTGTTTTCTGCCGCGACATGTGCGTGGCCGAAAACACTTTGCGCGGAGTGAGCGTCGAATTGTCCGCTATCAGCGGACAATAGAGGCGCAGAACGTAGCGAATCTTTCTCGAAAAAGTGGCTTTGCCACTTTTTCGACAGTCTATGCAAAAATCCTCCGCCGGTGGCGGAGGATTTTTTGCAGCAATATTGATTACTTGTTGTTCGCGGCCTTTGCCATGTCGCAAAGAGCGGTGAACGCGGCGGGATCATGGATCGCGGTCTCAGAGAGCATCTTGCGGTTCATGTCGATGCCGGCGAGCTTCAGACCGTGCATGAAGGTGGAATAGTTCATGCCGTTCATCTTGCAGCCTGCGCTGATACGGGTGATCCAGAGCTGACGGAAGTCTCTCTTCTTCTGCTTGCGGCCAACGTAAGCGTAGCGGCCGGACTTCATGAACTGCTGGTTTGCCATCTTATAGTGACGGGACTTATTGCCCCAATAACCCTTTGCAAGACCAAGAACCTTGTTTCTGTGCTTGCGGGTCATCATTGCGCCTTTAACTCTTGCCATTTGTGATTATCCTCCTCTATTAGCGTCCGCCCTTATTTGTAAGGGATCATTTTCTTGATGGTGGCCTCGTTGGTCACGTCTGCATAAGCCTCAGAGCGCAGACGGCGGCAACGCTTGGTGTCCTTCTTGGTGAGGATATGGCTCTTGAACGCATGTGCGCGCTTTACTTTACCGCTCTTGGTGAGATTGAATCTCTTTTTGGCACCGCTGTGGGTTTTCAGTTTGGGCATGATATTGTCTCCTTCCGTAAACTGGGTTAATACAGGGAATTCTCCCGCTGTATACGTGTTTTATTCTGTGCGGGCGCGCCGCACAGGCTGCGCCGGGCTTACTCCGCGTCCTTGGGAGCGGCCTCCGGCTTGGGGGGCTTGGGCTTCGCCGGCTTTTTCGGCGGAGTCTGCGGCTTGGGGGAGAGGAAAATGGACATGTTGCGCCCTTCAAGCTTGGGCTGCTTGTCAAGGTTGGCGATATCGGAACACTTCTCCGCAAAGTCGCGCAGAAGCACCTCGCCTATCTCGGTATGAGCCATTTCTCTGCCGCGGAAGCGCACGGAGGCTTTCACCCTGTCCCCGTCGGAGAGGAACTTCTGGGCGTTTTTGAGCTTGGTGTTGAAGTCATTGGTGTCTATGCCGGGAGACATGCGAATCTCCTTTATTTCAATGACCCGCTGATTCTTCTTTGCTTCCTTCTCCTTCTTGGTCTGCTCAAAACGGAACTTGCCATAGTCCATTATGCGGCAGACAGGGGGGGTGGAGCCCGGAGCGATTTTGACCAGGTCAAGCTCATGCTCGATAGCGACCTCAAGAGCCTTCTGCGCGGACATAATACCCAACTGCTCGCCCTCCGGGCCTATAAGGCGCACTTCCTTGTCAATAATCTCCTCGTTGATTTGATGAACAGCGTTTGCGATCTGAAACACCTCCGGTAAACAGCACAAAATTAAATACAGAATGCAAAAAGCGCGGACGCACAGCATCCGCGCATAAAAACACAATTCCCGCAAAGGGTGCGTTCCTATTGACCGCGGACAGCCTGATGCCGCCGGGTGAGGCTGGTGGATGCCATGCCTTCTTTGTTTTAAGCTATGTCATTATAAGCTCACTTCCGCGGATTGTCAAGCACTTTTTCGCCCCTGCCAAATATTTTATTCCCCCGCCGCGGTTAAAATTCCGCAGCGAGGAAAAGATAAGCACGGAGTTGATAAAGAGATGGCTGAATACATCGCGGTCTTTACCGCTGGCGGGCTTATATACGGCCTGCTGGAAATACTCTGGCGCGGCTGGACGCACTGGACGATGCTGGCCTGCGGGGGCGCATGCTTCACGCTGATGTATATCATCAGCGCCAGTCGCCTGACAGCGCCGGAAAAGCTCATCCTCTGCCCTGCTGTGATAACGGCGGTGGAATTCGTCACGGGCTGCATAGTGAATCTGCGCCTTGGCATGGGCGTGTGGGATTACTCCTTCCTGCCCTTCAACCTGATGGGGCAGATATGCCCGCAGTTCACGCTTATATGGCTGGGTCTGTCCTTCCCCGGACTATTGCTGTGCCGCGCGATGAAAAGGCTTTTCTCCGCGCGTCAGTAATTCTCGTCCGGCGCGCCGGTCGCCTTCTCCTGCTCCATGGCGAGCTTGACGATGCGGCTGGTGCCGAGCCTGTCCGCGCCGAGGGCGATGAAGTCCTCAGCATCCTGAAGGCTGGAAATGCCGCCGGCCGCCTTGACCTTGACGGAGGCGGGGCAGTTTTCGCGCATGAGCTTGACGTCCTCGCGCGTCGCGCCGCCCTTGGAAAAGCCGGTGGAGGTCTTGATATAATCCGCGCCGCACTTTGCGACGATGCCGCAGAGGCGGATCTTCTCATCGTCGGTGAGCAGGCAGCACTCTATGATGACCTTGAGGATATGGCCGCGCGTGGCCTCACGAACGGCGGAGATGTCCTTCTCCACATCATCCCAGCAGCCGTCCTTGACCATGGACACGTTTATGACCATGTCTATCTCGTCCGCGCCGTTCTTGACGGCGTCGGCCGCCTCAAACGCCTTTGCCGCCGTCGTCATATACCCGTTGGGGAAGCCGATGACGGTGCATATCTTGAGCTTATCGCCAACGTAGCGCTTCGCGCCGGGAACGTGGCAGGGCGGGATACATACGCTGGCGCAGTTATACTTGATGGCCTGATCGCACAGGGCGCGGATCTCACCGGAGGTGCAATCGACGCGCAGCAGGGTATGGTCGCATTTTTCAAGGATGTCTTTTATATCCATTTCAGGTTCTCCTTCTCAATTATTGCACAGCTATTATATCCTTTTCCACTGGCATATTCAAGTGCCGCGTGAGAATAGATTTAAGCAGGACAAGTGCAAAGCGCTTCCTTCTATCTATTACAAGAAAAGGACGGCTACATAATGGACATGATATCCCCTAATAATTACGTGAAGCTCTGCGGCGTCATGGCCGGCAGGCCCGCTTATTCCCATTCCAGCCGGGGGCAGCAGTTTTATATCTTCCCGCTGGAGGTGCAGCGCCTTTCCGGCAACACGGACACGCTGAACATCGTGGTGCGGCCGGAGCAGCTTGCGCTGCTGGAGGCGGCAGAGTGCGAAAAGCTGTGCGTGACGGGTCAGCTGCGCACCTTCAACAACAGGCGCGGCGAGGGGGCGAAGCTGGTGATAACCGTGTTCGCGCGGGAGCTCATGCTGTGCGATGAAGACGACTGCAACCTTGTGCAGCTGAGCGGAACGCTGTGCAAGGCGCCGAACCTGCGGTGCACGCCGATGGGGCGGGATATCTGCGACCTTATGCTGGCCGTGAACCGGCACTACGGCCGCTCCGATTATCTGCCGTGCATATGCTGGGGGCTGAAAGCGCGCGAGGCCGCGGCGTGGACCGTCGGCACGCAGATAAGGCTGGAGGGGCGCATACAAAGCCGCAAGTATATAAAGCTGAGCGAGGACGGCGCGGCGGAGAAAACGGCATACGAGGTGTCCGTGACCGAGGCGGAGTGTATCTGCGACGGGAAATAAGGATATTTACAACCTTTGCGGCATGGCGCAGAAGCTTTGTCGAAGGTGTTGACCGGCGCTTTGTTTTGCGATATGGTACCGGCGGAGGTGATCGTTTGAGGAAAAAGACCGCGCTGTTCATTCTGGCGCTGCTGCTGACGGCGGCGGCAAATCTGAGGCCCTGCTGCGAATTGAGCGTGGACGGGAATCGGCTGAGCGGGCTGTACAGCATAAGCTGTGCCGATACCGGGGAGCGCGCCGCGGCCGCGGCGGCGGAGGAGATATGCCCGCGGGAGGCGGCGGTGCCGGAGCTTGAGCGGCGATACAGGCTGCGCCTGTCTCCGCCCGGCGGAGAGGCCGGAACCGTGAGCGACGCGCTGCTGCGTGCAGCGCCGGGCGTTTCCGCCGCGTGCGCCGTATATGCTGACGGGACGCGGCTGGGCTGCGCAGAAAGCGGCGCGGTGCTGGCGGAAAGGCTGCACGGGATGCTGTATGAGGCACTTCCGGCAGGCGTCGCGTCGGCGCGGCTGGATTGCACGCTCGCGCTTGAGCCGCTGTACACACGCACGGGGTTCGTGTCGCCCTACGGCGAGATGCTTTCGCGCATGACCGGGGCCGCGCCCGTCATATACACGCTGGACTGGCGGCAGATGCTTTGAGCCGCCGGGCAAAACCGGGTATTGCCAAAACGGCGCGCCGGGGTTAATATATGTGCACGCATAAGACAGCAGGTAATATAGAGATGAAAGAATACATAAAGAAAGCCGTCATTTTCGACCTTGACGGGCTGCTTATCGACACAGAGGGCATAAGCTACAGCATCTATCTCGACATACTGCGCCCATACGGGCAGGGCTTCACGCTGGACGTATATCTGCGCGACTACAGCGGGAAAACGCTGGACGACAACATTTCGGCCATCATCCGCAATTTCGGTCTGCCCCTCTCCGTGGAGGAGGGCAAGGCGCAACACGCCGAACGCGAGAGGTTTTACTTCAAAAACGGCGTGGCTCTAAAGCCGGGGGCGCGGGCGCTGTTGGCGCGGCTGAAGGAGCGCGGCTGCCGCATCGTTCTGGCCACGTCAAGCGCCGGGGAACGGGCGCGGGGTGTACTGGAGAGCGACGGCATTGCCGGGTTTTTCGACGCGATGGTGTTCGGCCCGGAGGTCAAGCGCGGGAAGCCGTATCCGGATATCTTCATCGCGGCGGCGCGCAAGGCCGGATTCGGCGCGGAGGACTGCATCGTGCTGGAGGACAGCGAGGCGGGCGTTCAGGCCGCGCACACGGCAGGGATAGACGTGATATGCGTGCCGGATATGAAGCAGCCGGGAGAGGACTTCCGGCGTATGGCGGCATGCGTGCTGCCCTCGCTGGAGGATGTGCGCATCTCCGCAAAATAAAGCACAGGGGCGTCAGGAAATCCTGCCGCCCCTTGCTTATATATTTTATTCCGTTTTGTCTGCGCCGTGCTTCAGTATCCACAGGGCGTAGAGCACGGATATGACCGTGAGCGCCGCGGCGGTGAGCATGTCGGCGGCTTCCGTGCCCTCGACCGCAAAGGCACTGAGCGCGTTGAGGACGCCGTGCGTGATCATGCACGGCCACAGGCTGCCGCCCTTATAAAAGAGCACAGTGAACATGAAGCCCACCGCGCAGGCATATACGAGCTGCAAAAGCGTCGGCAGGAGCGCCGCGCCGCCTGAACAGGCGCTTTTTTCGGGAGAATGTGTTTATTATAAAGGTTCCTATAAATCCGACACATTCGCATACATAAGGGCGCTATACCGGCGCACGCCGCGGCAGTATAATACTAATATAGAATACAGGAGGTTATGACGATATGAAGCAGTTTTTTGACGAGCATCCGGCAATGGCCGAGATTTGCGACACGGTCCTTGCCATTCTTTCCGGCAGCTTTGCCTTCATCGCCGTGGGCGCTGAATGGCTGAGCGGCTTCATCGCGGACAGACGCCGCAAATAAGCCGGAAGCGACATAACGACATGATAAACGCCCCCGACGCGGCAAAAGCCGCATCGGGGGTGCAGTTTTTTCAGCTAAGCTTGACGACTATCCGCCCCTCGTCCTCAAGCAGGCGGATGGAGCCGGGCGCGGGATAGCACGGCATCTCATCATACCACGCGGCGTCATACACGGTGTCCTCGCGGTACATGTACAGGTCAAGGCCGAGATAGTATTTGATGAAGCTCACGCGCGTGTAGGTGTTGACAAGCTCCTCATTCGGCCCCGTGAAGCCGGAGGTGTCGATATTGTCAAAGCGCGTGACGCCGGCGGAGGTATTGCCGACCAGATCAATGACAGTATAGCGGCCGAAGCCCGGCGTATCCATCACCTGCGCCATGAGCGTGTTATAAAACGCGTAGGCATTTTCATACTCAAGATACATCTTGAGATAGACCTTGTTGGCAAAGTACACGTTGCAGGCGATGATGAGCGCCAGCGCCGCCGGAACGAGCCCCTTCACAGCGCGGCGCGCGCCGCTCCCCCACTCCGCCGGAACGGCCTCCAGTGCCATTGCGGCGAACACGTAGAACGACACAAAGCTGAACACCACGAGACTGTGGATGATATCGACGGAGGCGATTAGGTACATGCAGTTGACGCTGAGCGGGTACACAGCCATAAGCACGGCGGCAAGCGCCGTTTTCTTCGCGTCATGGCGGCGCAGTATGCTTGCGGCCGTCACGCCCACCGCCGCGGCGGCACAGAGAAGGTGCAGAACTCTGGAGAGGCCGGAATTGACATAGCCGAAGTTGCCGGAAAGGAATATGCCGGCAAAGGAGGTATAGGCCGTGATAAGACTGCGCAGCGGGGCAAGCCCGGACGTGACGGAGTAGCTCTGATAGCCGGAGGCCATGGCGGCCTCAACTATAAGCGTGACGATATAATACGCCGCGAGAGAGCCTATGAGCCAGCCCAGATATACCGCCCCGCGGATGAGGGTATCGCGCGCGGTGCACTCCTCGCGCATGAGACGCTTTATGAGAAGCAGCACGCACAGGCTTGCCGCGAGGCTGATATACGCCTGATAAATGCCGAGTGAGAAAGCCAGCAGCACAGCGCCCGCGAGGCCGCGCCTCCACCCGCCGCGATGGAAAAGATACACGGCGGCGACTGTGCCGAGGATGGCCAGCGCGTAGGCCGAGGAGGTGAACATATAGCAGAAGTTCCCCGTGAGCGCCGGGAAGGCCGCGAACGCGCCCGCCAGCAGCGCCTGCGTGAGAGGGCGTTTGATATCGAACATGCATATCACGAAGCACACGGCCGCCGCGATGAGCGCAAGGCTTATAACTCCGTATATCCACGGCATGGACACATCCGGGAAGATGAGCTTCACGGCCTCCAGCCCCCAGCGGCCCGACGTGACCGTCGCCCCCTTGGAGAAGAGCGCCGCAGTCTCGTCAGCGTTGAGCAGCTTATTCGTGAACGCGTACATATGCGCAAGAAAACCGACAGCAAAAAACGACGCCAGCGGAAGCGCGAAGCGGCGCACGGCGGCACACAGGTGCAGATACGCCCGCTCACAGAGGGAGAGTTCATTTTTCATTCACGCCGCCCCCTTTCAGCCCAGCTTGACGACGACGAAATCGCCGATCTTGCGCACGGAGCCATAATACGGATACTCCGCCATTTCGGCAAAGTACTCTGTTTTTTCAAGCATCGATATCTCCCTCGCCGAGGCAAGCCGGATGTCACAGCCGAGATAGCGGCGAAGGAAGTTTTCGCGCGAGTAGATGTTGATAAGGTCCTTGCTCGGTCCCATGATATAGCCGGTGTCTATCTCGTCAAAGCTGGTGATGGCGTTGTCCTGCTCCCCGATGAGGGCAAGCTTTGTATTCTCGTCAAAGCCCGGCGTGCTTTCAACGCGGCTGAGCAGAATGGAATAGAACGAGTAAGCGTTTTCATACTGGAGGTACATTTTGAGGTAGACCTCATTTGCAAAATACACGTTGCTCATAAGCGTGACGGCGAGAGAGACATAAATAACATCGCGCGCGGCACGGCGCAGAGGCGCGCCGCCTGCAAACGCGCGCTCCAGCAGCATAGCCGCCAGAACATAGAACGCGACGAAGCTGTAGATGACCAGCGTGTGGATGGAGCCCTTGGACATGGCGAGGAACATGCAGTTGACAGCCAGCGGGAGGATGGCCGTGCAGCCAAGGAGCACCACGGCGGAAAGCGCGCGCTTTGCCCGAAGCATTTCAATGCACAGGCGGATAAGCCCCGCCGCGCACAGCGCCATGCACACAAGATGCATCCAGCGCGAGGCCTCGCCCGTTATCAGGGCGAACTCCCTGTAGCTGAGATAATACACAAGAAAGTCATAGGCCATGCGCACCCGGCCAAAAAGCCCCAGCGGGTTTGCGTTGTCCGTGACGTAATCGTTGAATGACGCGCCGGTTATCCGGAAAACGCCGAAGGTGACAAGCGCGTAGAGCGCCAGTGCGGAAAGCATCATGCCCAGCGCGCGCAGGCCGAACAGAAGCGTGTCCGCCGCCCGCTCCCCGTCCATGCAGCGCTTTGCCATGCACAGCACGGCGAAGCTCGCCGTGAGCGCGATATACGCCTGATAGATGCTGAGCGACAGGGTGAGCAGCAGCGCCGCCAGCGGGAAGAGCGCCTTGCCCCGGCGCGCGATGAGATACGCCGAGAGAACCGCCATAAGAAAGGCCAGCGCATAGGCCGAGGAGGTGAACATGAAGCAGAAGGTGCCTGTCTGCGAGGGGAAGGCAGTGATCATCCCGGCAAGCAGCACCTGCGTCAGCCGGCCCTTTATGTCAAAAAGCCGGACGATAAGGCACACGGACACAGCAAGCAGAACAAGACTCACAAGCCCGTAGAGCCACGGCATGGAGTAGTCCGGGAAGAGGAGCTTCACGGCCTCCAGCCCCCAGCGGCCCGATGTGACCGTCGCCCCCTTGCCGAAGAGGGATTCTATCTCGTCTGCATTGACGAGCTTATTCGTAAAGGCGAACATATGCGCGGCAAGGCCGAAAATGAGCGCGGATATGAACGGCACGGCGTCGCGCGCCGTATATCGCTTGAGCTGCGCAAGCGCGCGCTCAAGCGGCGTGTCAAAGGTCTTTTCCATATGCGGGGTCCTTTCTCCTGCTCCTCTCGGCGGCAAAGTCCGAAAGATGCATGATGCCGTAGGCCGCAATGGGGATCATGAGCAGCACGTACCCCACGGCATACTGCGACTTGGCCTCAAAAAGCAGGTGGTACAGCAGCCCGCCGAGCACCACGAGCGGGAACAGGGCGGCGGTGATAGCCTTTTTATTCATCAGCAGCGCAAGCCCCAGCGTGAAGCCGAAGAATATCATCTGCTGATAGTAGTTCATAAGCTGAGTAAGGCGGCGGGCGAAGCGCTGGCAGACAAGCTCGTACAGTTTGCCCGGCTCACTGTATTTTTTGCGGATCTGATTGTTCCACAGGCCCTGATAGGTCGGCTCGTTCCACTGGCTGAGGAGCTTGCGGGAGAAGAAGCGCGCCCCCTCGCGCGGCTCTTCGCCGAAGTATTCAAGCCGCGCCTTTATCGCCGCGCGGGCAGTATCCTCCGCCACTGCGCGGTCATAACCGGCGGCCTTGTAGGCGTCCGTCGTATAGGCCGTGTCGTACCAGCCGGAGCAGCTCTGCCCCTCGCTGACGCCCATGGCCATCCAGCCCAGCATCGGCACGCCGGAGCCGAAGCTTTCCCCGCAGCGCGCCTCATAATAGCGCTGCGGCAGGCCCTTTAGCCCCAGCGTCATGAATACGAGCAGGGCAAGCAGGATAAAGGAACGCCCCTCCGGGCGGCGGATAAGTGAGACTATCCACACTATCACGACGGCGGCGAAAAAGATGAGGGAATTGAGCTTCAGGCACACGGCAAGGGCGAAGAACACGGCGCACAGCACGCCGCTGCCCCAGCCGCGCCGCGCCTGACAGCGCAAAAACATCCACGCGCCTGTGCAGCAGCACGCAAGGCCCGGCACATTGCCGTACATATAGGTTGCAAACAGCACGGGCGGCAGGAAGAAGAACAGCAGTATCGCCGTGACCTTCTGCACATCCTCGCTTTTGAATATGTAGCCGGTGCAGGCGATGACGGCGTAATAGGTCAGCGCCGTCCACAGCACGTTCACGCCCTGTAAGGCGAGGCTTGAAAAGCCCTCCGGCGCGTTCGGCAGGACAAGGCCGAACAGGCGGAAAAACAGCTCCTCATACAGCACGAAGCCAAACTGGAACGGGAAAAAGGTGAAGTATTCATGATAATAAGACACGTCGCCCTTTGCCGCCTGCCGGGCAAAGAAGGTGACGATGAAGGAATCCTCAGACGGCTGGAGCTTGGCGGAGCACACAAAGGCCGCGCCGAAAAGCACCGTCCACAGCATCAGCGCCGCGATGAGGTTTTTAAGGCGCAGATGCTCGCACAGGCGGCTGAAAATATAGACGGTGGCCACGCATATGGCCAGCACTATCACGTTGAGGAAAAAGTTATCATAATTGAAGGTGACGATCTCGCCGGTGAGGCCGGAGGCACCGGCGCTCATCCCGGTGGTGCGGATAAGCGACATGGGCAGAAGGAAGGCCATGAACAGCATCGCCAGCACGAGTATCGCCCCCGCGCAGAAGCGGCTGAATTTATTCGATTTTCCGTCCAGTCTCTCGCTCATTCCTATATCCCCGTATTTTTATTTATCCAAGCTTTACTATTATAAATTCGCCCGATTTTATGACCGACCCGTCATAGGGGTATTCGGGCATGTCCGCGACAGCGGCGGCCACGCCGGAGGCATCCCACGCCGCCCAGTCAAAGGCGGGCGGGTCGAAGCCCGCGTAATAGGTGAGGAAATCACCGCGGCTGTAGATATTTATAAGCCCCTCCATTATGCCGACAAGGTCGGAGGTGTCTATCTCATCCGACTCGTGCAGGAGGTTGTGCGCATCGCCGGTGATATACACCATGTCGCCGGGCTCATAGCCGGGCGTGGATTTGATACGCGTGACGAGCGTGGAATAAAACGCATATGCGTTTTCATATTCCAGCTTCATCTTGAGATACAGCCGGTTCGCGTAAAAAATATTGACGAGCACGACCCCGGCCATGACAAGGCTGAGCACGTCGCGCGCCGCGGCGTGCTTATTCTTCATAAGCTCCTCCGCCGTGACCGCGGCAAGCACGTACACCGCCGTGAAGCTGTAGAGCATGAGCGTGTGCCGCTGTGCCGAGGCGATATAAAGGCAGTTGACGGCAAGCGGGAAAAGCACGCAGAGTGCGGCGAGCAGCGCGCGCCGCGCCGCGCCGCGGCAGCGGATGAAATACGCCGCCAGTTCAAACACGACGATACCGGCGCACACAAAGTGCAGCAGCTTTGAAAAGTCCGTTGCGACAAGGTGGTAATACCCCTTGTAGAAATAGCCGAGAAAGGCCGTGAAGGCCACGCGCACGCCGAACAGCACGGACTTGATATCTGTTTGGAAGCTCGCCCCGGCGTAGGAATTATACTCAACGCCCGCGATGTGCATCACGAGCTTATTGACGACGAAGTAAGCCGCAAGCGCCCCGGCAAGCGCGGCGAGGCACCCAAGCCCGCAGCGCACGATGCGCCGCACATCCCACTCATTGCCGATAAGGCGCTTTATGAGATAGACAACGTAAAGACTCGCCGCAACGGAGAGGTACGCCTGATATATCCCCAGCGAGAGGCACAGGGAAATAACGCTTCCCGTCCAGCGCCGCCAACCGGAGGCGCACAGCGTAAAATACACCGACGCCACGGCAAGCAGCACCGCAAGCGCATACGGCGCGCAGGTGAACATATAGGCAAAGGTGACTATCTGCGAGGGGAACACGATGAGCAGCGCGGAGAGCAGCGCCGTGATCAGCGGGCTTTCAAGCTCAAATATCCTTATGATGAGGCAGACCGCCGCCGTGAGCAGCAGCAATGACAGCATCCCGTTGAACCACGGCATTGAAAGGTCGGGGAAGATATAGCTTGTAAGCGCAAGCGCCCAGCGCCCGGAGCTGATCGATTCCCCCTTTGAAAAGAGGCCCGCTATCTCGTCGAGATTGACAAGCTTATTCGTGAACACGAAGAGATATGCTGCAAGGCCGCTGACAAGGCAGGATGCGGCCGGCAGCGCGTACCGCGCCGCCGCCTTGCCGGTCGTCGTGCTGTGGTTCATTCTCTCTGTCCTTCCTTTGAAAGCTCAAATATCCGGCTGCTGTGCGCGGCGATGCATCCGGAGAACATGCCGCATCCGGCCGCGGTGCAGTCCGCCGTAAAGCCGGCGCTGTGCGCGCCGCGGTTTATGACGGCAAGGTACGCGCCGGGGCGCGCGCTCTCGCCGAGGGCGTCCTTATCGCCGTTTATGTAGCGCAGCACCATCAGCACATCCGCGCTGGCCGCCATGAAAACGGCCTCGCCCGTGCTGAGTGCGTCCGCGCCGCGGCGCTTTGCCGCAAGGCGCGCGTAAAAATCGTGCAGCTCCCTTACGCCCTCCTTGAACGGCTGGCGGTTGAACGGGTCGCACACGCCGCACATGCCCTGCTCGTCCCCGTAATATATGCTGGGCACGCCGGGAATGGCGAATTGCAGCAGGGCGCACAGCTTTTCCGTTTCCACCGCGGCGGCAAGCTGCGCGTCGGTAAAGCTGAGCCTGACCTGCTCCTCCCGGCTGAGAGAACGGATGTTCACGCCGGTGCACAGCGCCGTGCGTATCCTGTCCACATCGTGTGAGCCGAGAAGGTTCATAAGCGAATAATAAAGCGGCTTGGGGTAGTTCATCTGCTGGCCGATGAGGAAATCGCGCAGAGCATACGCGTCCGTCTGCCCGCGGGCGAAGGCCAGCGCCGCGTCGCGGAAAGGATAATTCATCACCGAGTCGAGCGAGCAGCCAAGGGCGTAGTTGCGGCGGCGGCCGTAGCTCTCCTTTATGACGGCGTCCTCCCAGACCTCTCCAAGGATGAGGGCGTCGGGCTTTTCCTCCTTTGCGGCGCGGCGGATGAGCGAAAGCGTCTCATCCGGCAGTTCGTCCGCCACGTCCAGCCGCCAGCCGGACGCGCCGCGGCGCAGCCACGTTTTGACGACGCTGTCATCGCCGCTTATGACGAAGCGCTGCCACGAGGGCTGCGTCTCATTGACCTCCGGCAGATCTTTAAAGCCCCACCAGCAGCGGTAATCCTCCGGGAAGCTTTTGAAATCGTACCAGTCAAAGAATTCGGACTTATCCCCCTGGCACGCGCCGACGGAGGGATAGTTGCCGTAACGGTTGAAGTAAACGCTGTCAGCACCGGTGTGGGAAAACACGCCGTCAAGCACGATGCGTATGCCATTTTCCCGCGCCGCGGCGCACAGGCTTTCAAAGTCCGCCTCCGTGCCGAGGATGGGATCGGGCCGCATATAGTCTGAGGTGTCATAGCGGTGGTTGGAGCGCGCCTCCACTATCGGGTTAAGATATATGACGCTTATGCCGAGCTCCCTGAGATACGGAAGCTTTTCCTCTATCCCCCTTAAGGTGCCGCCGTAAAAATCGTCGGGGCTGTAGTCGCGCTCAAACGGGCGCGGCTGCCAGCGCACGGGCTCGTCCGTGCTGGCGTGAAGCTCCGCGTTCTGGCCGAGGGCGCGGTGATACTCCACGCCGCGCTGCGCCGTGCCGTCGCCGGAAAAGGCGAAGCGGTCGGGGAATATCTGATACATCACGCATTTTCTGAACCACGCAGGCGTGCTGAAGTCCGCCAGCGCCGCCGTGAGGCGGAAGCCGCCGCTCTCGCGGCCGCAGATGCGCCCGATGAAGCCGGTGCCGTCCGGGCAGACCCAATGCGTGCCGTCCTCCGTCTCGATGCGGAAGAAGTACCACAGCGCCTGCGGCGAAGCCGGCATGGTGATGCGCGCGGCATAATGCTGCCCCTCGCGCGCCATGTCGTACTCCTGCCGCCCGGCGTCGCCGTAAACGACGAGCACGGCGCGGCGCACACATCCGCCGAGAACGCGGAACGCAAGGCGCACCTCGCCCCCCGCGACGGCCGCACCGGCCGGGAAGCGGCATTCCTCAAGGCGGCTGTCATAGGAGACGGCAAGGCGGCTGGCCGCGGTGGAGCGCAGCAGGCTCATCACGTGCGCCGTGCGCGGCTGGAGCGCGTAGACGGCGTCCGTATCGACGCCATCCGCGCGGATATCCGCACAACAGTGCGCCGTGACGCTGTAGGCCACGTTCATGGAAAAGCCGCAGTCGTCCATCAGAAGGCGCATAAGCTCCGGCGCGACAAGGGGATTCTCCGCCGAATAAAAGCACTCTCTCAGCCTGTCGAGCGTGAGGCCGCGGCAGAGGCAGTCCTGCGCCGCATGATAGGCGCTGGCGGCAGCCTCAAAGTACATCCGCGTCAGCGCGGGGCAGGAGTCGGAGGCAAGCAGCGCAGTAAGCTCCGCGTCGCCGCCAACGGGCTGCCAGCGTCCGGCGGCGTCAAGCGCCGCCTCGACATAGCGGCGGTCATGATATTCTATCGAAAGCGTATAGTCCTGCGACCAATGCTCCTTATAGCCGCCGCCGAAATATATTTTATATCTGGTGTTGTTTACAGCATACATATGTATAATTTTGCATACTCCTGCGCAGAAATTTCAAAGCCGAAGTCGGCCTGCATGGCGTTGTTGACGAGCGCGCGCATGACGCCCTCATCCTTCCAGCAATCCAGCGCGCGGCGCACTGCCTCGCGCAGCTCCCATGCGTCATAATTGGCGAAGGAGAAGCCGTCGCCCTCGCCTGTATACTTGTTGTACGGCGTGACGGTGTCCCGCAGGCCGCCCGTCTCGCGCACTATAGGCAGAGAACCGTAGCGCATGGCAAGCATCTGACTCAGGCCGCACGGCTCAAACCGGGAGGGCATGAGGAAGAAGTCGCTTCCGGCGTAATAGAGGTGGGAAAGCTCCTCGTTATAGCCGATATATGCGCACAGGCGGCCCTTATACCGCGCCTCCGCGCCGCGCATGAAGTTTTCAAACCGCGCATCGCCCGAGCCGAGAAGCGCAAACTGCATATCCTCATGGCTCATCAGCTCATCAAGGGCGCAGGTGACAAGGTCGAAGCCCTTCTGCTCCGTCATGCGCGTGACCATGGCGAAAAGCGGCACATCCGCGCGGACCTCCAGCCCGAGACGCTGCTGAAGCGCGGCCTTGCACTGTGCCTTGCCCTTGAGATGCCCCCGGTCGAAGCGGGCGGGTATCTTCGCGTCGGTCTTGGGGTTGAACACCTGCTTGTCGATGCCGTTTATTATGCCGGAAAGGTCGTTTGCGCGGGCGTTGAGTATCCCGTCCAGCCCCTCGGAAAAATACGGCGTGCGTATCTCCCACGCGTAGCTGGGGGAAACGGTGTTTATCTTATGCGCAAACACACAGCCGGCCTTGAGGAAGTTGGCGCAGCCGTAAAGCTCCATGAACTCCGCGGTGTAATACTTCGCGTCCACGCCGAGAAGGTCCTGCACGAAGTCGAAGCCGCACTTGCCCTGAAAGGCGATGTTATGTATGGTGAGCAGAAAGCGCATGTTCTCCTGCATCGCGCCGGGGTACTGCGTGCGCGCGAGCATGGGGATCATGGCGGTGTGCCAGTCGTTGCAGTGGACGACGTCCGGCGTGAAGCCGAGGTTCGGAATGGCGTTGAGCACGGCGCGGCAGAAGAAAGCGTACTGCTCTATCTCGTCATAGCCGCCGCGGTATATCTTATCGCCGAAGTAGCGTTCACTGTCCACAAGGTAAATTATGACGCCGTCAAGCTCCAGCTTCTCAATGCCGACATATTCATGCCGCCAGCCCAGATCGACAAAGAAATAAAAAAGATGCTGCACCTGCGCGGCATACTTTTCCTTTATGACCCGGTGATACGGCGTTATCACGCGCGCATCTATCCCCAGCCTTGCAAGCGACTTCGGCAGCGTGCCGACAACGTCCGCAAGGCCGCCGGTCTTTGACAGCGGCGCACATTCCGCCGCGGCCAGCAGCACGTTGGGCAGGGTCTTTCTCCCCCGCTGATTGAGCATCTCACGAAATTCCCTTTTCATGTTTTTTCCTCCGTTCAAATCTCTCAGCTTACCGGCGCATGTCCTCTTTCTTTTATAACTTATATATTATATATCGTTTCGCTGTCAATTCCAAGTACAAAATGAAAAGGGCGCGCCGCATCGTGCAGACGCCCCCCCTCTCAGTATATTCAGATTATATGTATGACGCCGAAGGTCAGGGCCGTGATAATGGCGGCGGCCATAAGCACGCCGAGGAAAATGCACGGCAGAGCCTGCTTCATGCGCATATTCAGCAGCGCGGCGATAAGCGCGCCCGTCCACGCCCCCGTGCCGGGAAGCGGGATGCCCACGAAGATAAGCAGCATCAGCGGCCCGTACTTTTCCACCTTCTGCCCCTTGAGATGGGCGCGCCGCTCCATCTTTGTGACGAAATCATCCAGCTTTTTATGCTTGCCGCGAAGCCAAATGAAAATGCGGCTTATATACGCGATGATGAACGGCACGGGCAGCATATTGCCCAGGATGGCCGCGGTGAGCGCCAGCGGATAGTCCAGCCCGAAGCCGATACCGTAGGGCAGGCCGCCGCGAAGCTCTATCACGGGCACCATGGAGATAAAAAACGTCGCAATGAATTTGCCGAGCGTCGTGCTTGTCAGCCATGAAATCATAAATTACTCCGATAAAACAAAATTTCAGTAGAAAATTACAGCAGTTTATTATAGCACAGGCGATTTGAAATAACAATCTAAGGTTTTGTTAAATTTTCTTAATTTTTGCGGTCTTGTGCTTTTCCCCTTAATGGGCTATAATTTTCCCGTTATCACATTCGGAAGGAGCCGCTTATGAAAGGGCGCATAGATTCCCTACAGGCCGTGCGGGCGATCGCCTGCCTTCTCATTTTCATGCACCACTGCTATATATGCGGCACGGGCGCGCTGGGCGCGGCGATATTCATCATGCTGTCGGGCTTTCTGATGTGCCGCAGCTACTATGACCGCTCTCTTCCGCGCACGCCTATCGACTGTCTCAAATTCTCCGCAAGGAAGATATGGAAGCTGTACCCGCTGCACATTCTGACGATGCTGCCGGTACTGGCGCTGGACATTTACACCATGAAGACTGCGCCGCAGCCCGGCGCGGCGGCGCTCATCGCGGAAAAGCTCGCTGCAAGCGTGCTGCTCGTCCAATCGTGGAGTCCGCGCCTTGCCTCCGCGTTCAACGGCGTGGCGTGGTATCTGTCCGTGTCGCTGTTTTTATACTTTGCCTTTCCGTTCATCCTGCGGGCAATACGGCGCTATCGCAGCCGCAGGGCGGCCTGTGCCGCCATTGCCGCGCTGTTCGCGCTTGACATCGCGCTCGGCCTTATCGCGGCGCCGCTATGCACGGCGCTTCGCGGCGGATACGACGCGGGGTTCGTGAGCTGGCTGTGCTATATGTTCCCGCCGGCGCGCTGCATTGACTTTGCGATAGGCTGCAACCTTGGCTATCTTTTCATAACGCGTGGGGAAAAGCCCGTGAGCCGCGGCCAGGCCGCCGCGCTGGAGGGCGCGTGCATGCTGCTCTTTGCCGGGGCGTGGCTCATCTTCAGGCGCATTTCCGGCACTCCCGCCGCAGCGGCCTTCGGCAACACGCAGCTCTGCGTTCTGCCCGCCGCCGCGCTGGTGTATCTTTTTGCGCTGGATCCCGGCGTGCTGACGCGGCTCCTCACGAACCGCGCGACCATATTCCTCGGCGGCATAAGCGCAAGCTTTTTCCTCATCCATCAGGACGTGATACGCATCACATACATGCTGCTGGACAGGCTTGGGCTGACGCTGGAGCAGAGCAAGCCTATCCTGTTCTTCGCCTGCGGCGCGGCGTCCGTCGCGCTGTCGGTTATATACGAGCGGCTTGAGGCGGCGGTCAAACGCCGCATCCACGGCCGCGCGCTGAACAACGCATGATCAATTTATATATATTATATATACGGAGGGCAACATGAAGCATCATATCATCGTGAAATTTACGGACGGCGTGACGGACAAGGCCGCGCTCGTGCGCGAGGTCAGGGCCATGTTCGACGGCGAGGCTAAGCCGGAGGGCGTGCACAGCTACAGCTTTGTTGAAAACTGCGTGGCGCGGCCGAACCGGTACGACCTTATGATAATCGTGCACATGGACGCAGACGCGCTTGCAAACTGGGACGCCTCCGCCGTGCATCACCGCTGGAAGGATGAATTCGGCCGCTTCGTCGCGGCGAAGGCGATATTCGACAGCGTGGAATGACAATAGCAGCAAAAAACTGCGGCAGCAGCCGCAGTTTTTTCAGTATGTCAAAAAAGCCTCGCAGAGTTTCGCGTCCGCAGACGCGAAAGCAATAT
>URPU01000037.1 GCA_900549865.1 uncultured Eubacteriales bacterium | reverse complement strand
TCGCCTGCTGGATAGTCACGGGCGGCTCGTCCATGCTGTAAGACCCTTATTAATATGATATAGAATATAGATACGAAAACCGGCTGTGAAGCGAAAGCTTCACAGCCGGTCATGCATTGTTTATTCCTTATCCAGAAGGTTCGTCATGCTTTTCAGACTTATGCACAGCGTTGAGATGTTGTGCAGCAGCGCGGAGGTCGCGGGCGGGAGTATCCCGGCCACGCCAAGGCAGATCAGCATGAAGTTGAAGCTGATTATTTTGCGGTAGTTGCCGTGGATGCGCGCCATGAGCGCGTCGCTCAGCCGCTTGAGCGTCACGAGCGCCTCAAGGTCGTCCGCGCCGATGGTGATATCCGCGACCTCGCGCGCGATGGCCGCGCCGTCACGGATGGCGATGCCCGCGTCGGCCTCGGAAAGCGCCGGGGAATCGTTGACGCCGTCGCCCAGCATCACGACCCGGCGGCCGGCCTCGTGCTCGGCCCGGATGAAGCCCGCCTTATCCTCCGGCAGAACCTCGGCGAAATACTCGTCCACGCCCACGGCCGCGGCGACGGAACGCGCCGTCCTCTCGCTGTCGCCCGTCATCATGACAAGCCTCGGTATGCCCTGCGCGTGCAGGGCGTCAATAACACCGCGCGCCTCACTGCGCAGCGGGTCCTCTATGCATATGACCGCCGCAAGCACGCCGGATATGCCCAGATACAGATGCGAATACTCGCCCGGCAGGGCGTCGAAGCGCGCCTGTTCGCCCGCGGGCAGGACGCAGCCCTCATCCTCGAACACGAAGTGCTGACTGCCGATGACGACCTTTTCACTGCCGACGCTGCTGGACACGCCGTGCGCGACGATGTAATCCACCTTGGAGTGGCGCTCCTCATGCCGCAGACCGCGGCGCTCGGCCTCGGCCACGACGGCCTTCGCCATGGAGTGGGGGTAGTGCTCCTCCAGGCACGCGGCCAGACGCAGCATCTCCGCCTCATCCCTGCCGCCGAAGGTGACGATCTGCGCCACGCGCGGCATGGCATGGGTCAGCGTGCCGGTCTTGTCGAACACGAAGGTCTCCGCCTGCGAAACGGCCTCAAGGAAGCGCCCGCCCTTGACGGAGATATGATAGGCGCTGGCCTCCTTCATCGCGGACAGCACCGCGATGGGCATGGACAGCTTCAGCGCGCAGGAGAAATCGACCATCAGCACGGCCAGCGCGCGCACGGGGTTGCGCGTGATAAGCCATATGAGCGCCGTCGCGCCGAGGCTGTAGGGCACAAGGCTGTCCGCCAGATGCGCCGCGTGGCTCTCCGTGCCGGACTTGAGCTTTTCCGACTCCTCTATCATCCTGACTATGCGGTCATAGCGCCCGCTGCCGCTGGTCTTTTCCACGCATACGGAGAGGCTGCCCTCTTCTATCACCGTGCCCGCGTAGACGTAGCCGCCCGCGGTCTTGCGCACGGCAAGCGGTTCGCCCGTGATGGACGCCTGATTGACCATGGCCTCGCCGTCCGTCACCTTTCCGTCCAGCGGGATCATCCCGCCGGTCGCAACGCTTATCGTATCGCCCGCGCGGACCTCACTCACGGGAACGAGCACGTCCCCGTCCGCCGTTTGCAGCCAGACCTTGTCCACGTTCAGCGCCATGCTGCGCGCAAGGTCGGCCACGGACTTCTTGTGCGTCCACTCGTCCAGCGTCTCCCCGACGCCAAGCAGGAACATGATGGAGCCCGCCGTGGCAAAGTCGCCGCGCAGCATCGACACGGCGATGGCCGTCGCGTCGAGCACAGGCACCTGTATCCGCCCCCGGACAAGGCAGCCGAGGCCGGCCTTTATGTACCGCAGAGAGCGCAGCAGCGTCATCGCCGTGCGCAGCGGCACGGGCAGAAGAAGCTTGTTGACGCAGCGGCGAATGACCGAGTTGACGAGCTTTTCCTCGTATTCCCGGTCAAGCGCGCGGGAGCTGTGCGCATCGGCAAGATGCGCGGCGGCCTCATACGAAAACGCCGCAAGCGCCGCGACGATGTCCGCGCGCGGCGCCGTGTATACTATGACCGCGTCGCACGTGCGGTCATAGACCTTTGCCTCCGTCACGCCGTCAACAGCGCGGAGGTATGCTTCAAGTATATCCGCCTGTGAAAGCGTCATGCGCGGCTGCACGGCATGCACGCGCATACGCCCCGGCAGCTCATGCAGGATCTTGCACTTCATGCTTATTCGGCCTTCTCTGCGCTGTCCTCAATGACCTCGGCCTCAGCGTCGGCCGCATATTTTTCGTTGAGCTGCTTCGCCTCGGCGAGTATGTCCTCCGCGCCCTCGCGGATGCCGGTGGCCGTCGCCATCACGCAGTCCTTCGCGCGCAGAGCCGCCGCCGCGGTGTGCACGTAGACCTTCTTTGCACCGCGGCTTGCAAGTACCTTCAGTCCGGCCGTGCCGAACGCAACGCCGCCCAGAAATGCTGCAAACTTATTCATATTCTTATCCTCCCTGTTTATATATCCCACGAGTTAGTCATGCCTAACTCGTGCGTATTTTACAGGCCGCCGTACCGGCGGTCTGTATCATTCTTATACCACGTTCCGGGGCCGTTATCAAGATTTTTTCCCCTGAATTCATAAGTTGTTAACCAATTTTGCCGCTGTGCCCGGCGTGCAGGACGCCGCGCATATGCGCGCCGCCGCGGGGTCATTCGCCGCGCCCGGCCTCCCGGCTTTTCAGGTGCGTGTTGAGATAGTCGGACGCCTGCTCCAGCACGGAGAGGATGCACCTGTCCGCCTCAAAGGCGTCGCGCCGCGCCACGGCCTCCGTCAGCAGCGTGAACTTCGGCAGGCTGCGCGTCAGCTCCGAGGCGTTTTTATAATGCTCTCTTATAAGATTCCTTATCATCTTTTCAAAGCTCTGGAACACCATGGCGTATGCGGCGTTGCCGGATATCTCCGTCAGGCACTTGTGATAGGCGTACACGGCCTCCGCCGCCTCGTCCTCACCGGCGGCGTATATCGCGTCCGCGTGCGCCTGCAAGAGCCGCAGCGACTCCGGCGTCAGTCTTGCGCAGGCAAGGCGCGTGCACTCGCGCTCTACCAGAATGCGAAGGTCCATCAGGTCGCGGAACAGCGTGCTGTCTATCAGCGCGCTGTCATAGCTCATTATCGCCGACAGCGTCTCCGGCGTGGCGCGGCGCACGTATTCCGCCACGAAGGTGCCCTTGCGCGGCACGATGCGCAGAAAGCCCATGCGCTCCATATCCAGTATCCCCTGATTGACCGAGCCGCGGCTTATGCCCATCTGCTGGGCAAGCTCCCGCTCCGGCGGCAGCCTGTCGCCCGGCTTGAGCTCACCGGAAAGTATCTTCGCCTGCATCGCGTTTATGAAATTCGCCTTGAGGTTTTTGCCTTCGCCTGTCTGCATGTCTCTCTCTTCCTTATTTCAATGGATCGCCTCATATTATAAATAATTTGCCCCGCAAAATCAAGTCTGGCCTGTGATTTACAGCCACAACGGCGGATATCTCTCCACCCTGCACAAAAAACGGGACGGAATTTCGTCACAGGTCTGACAAAGTTTGCTTGCGCCGGGGGCAGAACTGGTGTAAAATAAATTTGTGGCTATACCACAAGCAAAATTGTGATCAATATATTCAACGGAGGACGCGTAAATGCAAAAATACGACGTGATCGTTGTCGGCGCGGGCAACGGCGGCCTTTCGGCCGCGGCATATCTCGCAAAGGCCGGCAAGAAGGTGCTTGTGCTGGAAAAGCACAATCTCCCCGGTGGCTGCGCCACTAGCTTCGTGCGCGGGAAGTACGAGTTTGAGGCCACCCTGCACGAGCTGTGCCAGATGGGCACGGGCGAGGGTGAGGGGAAGCGCGGCGCGGTGCGCCAGCTTCTTGAGGATGACTACGGGCTGGACGTGGAATGGTGCAGCGCCAATGAGAGCTTCGCTTCCGTTGCGACAGACCCGGACGGCTTCAACGTCGCCATGCCCGCGGGCGTGCAGAACTTCATCGACGAGATGGAGCGGCAGGTGCCCGGCAGCCGGGAATCCATGACGACGGTGCTGGAGCTCGGGCGGATGCTGGTGGACGGCGTGGAGTGGCTGTATGAGCGGCACAACGAGCCGGAGGGCGCGCAGAAGGTCGAAATGATGCTGAAATACTATGACCTTATGTGCCTTGTGCCCCAGCCCTGCGACGAGGTGCTGCGCAAGATAGGCGTTCCGGACAAGGCGCGCCAGATCTTCGAGTCGTACTGGACCTATGTTTCGGCGGACTCGACCGAGATGAGCTTCGCCCCCTACGTGTTTATGACCTATGTCTACCTGACGCAGCTTCCGTGGTTTGCGAAGAACCGCTCTCATGAGATATCGCTTGCCTTCGACGCGAAGATACGCGAGCTCGGCGGCGACATCTGGTACAACACGAAGGTCGATAAGATAGACATAAAGAACAACGCCGTGCGCGGCGTCGTGCTGGCCGACGGCACGTATATAGAGTGTGAGCGCGTCATTTCAAACCTCATGCCGCACGTCGTGTTCGACCGCATGGTCGAGCCGTCGGAGGTGCCGCAGTACGACCGCAAGAAGATGAACGCGCAGCGGCTCGCGCAGGCGGCGTTCACGGTGTATCTGGGGCTGGACGCAAGCGCGGAGGAGCTGGGACTCAAGAACTACGACACCTTCATGCGATATACGCCCGACAACCACAAGCAGTTCCTCTCCTCAGACTCCATCGACACGCACAAGGATATCACCTGCACCGTGCTCACAAACGCCCTGCCCGACGCCGCCGGAAAGGGCCGCGCCTTCATCCAGTTCAGCAAGTTCTATACCGGCGACCCGTTCAAGGACGTCACGGAGGCGGACTATTTCAAGATAAAGGACCGCATTGCCCGCGAATGCGTTGAGCGCTATGAGACCGTCACCGGCTGCGACCTGCAGGGGCATATAGAGGAGCTCGTCGTCGCCTCCCCGGTCACGTGGGCGCGCTATCTCGGCACGCCGCGCGGCGACGTATACGGCTACATCCCCGCAGCGTGGGATGGCATGTTCCCGCGCGTGCAGTGCGGCCACAAGGAGGACTACACCATAAAGGGCCTGCGCTTCGTCGGCGGCCACGGCACGCAGATGGACGGCTATTCCCAGGCGTATCTCTCCGGCGCGGAGCAGGCGAGATACATGCTTCTTGACATGAAGGAGGGCAAATAAGATGGCGAAGTACAACTATTCCCGCAAGGGCCTCAAGGGGCTTACGCCCTTCCCGTTCCTTGGCGAGGTGAAAACGCGCCTCAAGGCTATCGAGGCCGCGCCCGACACCATGCCCCAGTCCATATATAACGCGAACATCCTCGCCGCGAAGCTCCACCCCGCGGTGCAGCATGTGCGGATAGCCGAGGTCGTCGATCACGGCGGCGCGAAGAGCTTCACTCTCGTTCCCGACGTGGAGAAGGGCACGGCGGAGATGGCGTATTTCCGCGCCAGCCAGTATGTCTCCGTGGCGCTGAACATAGACGGCGCGGCCGTCAACAAGCCCTACACCATCCGCTCAGGCCCGAAGGACGCCCTCGGCAGCGAGGATACCAGCTACACCCTCACAATCAAGCTGACTGAGCCGTCCTACGCCTCGAAATACATCCTTGACACGTGGAAGCAGGGCGACGCCGTCGATATAAGCGGCCCTCTCGGCGATTTCTATTATCAGGACCTGCGCGACGCGAAGCACATCGTCGCTATCGCGGGCGGCTCCGGCATCACGCCGTTTTACTCCATGGCCGCCGCCATTGCCGACGGGATAGAGGACTTTGACATGACCATCCTCTACGGCAGCCGCACGGCGGACGGGATACTCCTGCGCGATGAGATAGAGGCTGTCGCCGCGCGCTCAAACGGCCGCGTCAGGGTCGTGCATGTGCTGTCGCACGAGGAAAAGGAGGGCTATGAGCACGGCTTCATCACGGCGGAGCTTATTAAGAAGTACGCGCCCGCGGGCGATTATTCCGTGTTCATGTGCGGGCCGAAGGCGATGTATGCCTTTGAAGAGGGCGAGATGAAGAAGCTCGGCCTGCCCAAGCGCCGCTACCGCATGGAGATGTCCGGCGACTATCTGCACGCCGCGGACAGCGCCGGTTTCCCCGCGGAGAAGAAGGGCGCGGAATTCACCCTCACTGTCGATATACGCGGCGAGAAGCAGACCGTTCCCTGCAAGGCGGAGGAGTCGCTGCTCTGGACGATGGAGCGCGCGGGGATAAAGGCCCCCTCGCATTGCCGCAGCGGCGAATGCGGCTGGTGCCACTCCCGCCTCGTCAGCGGCGACGTGTATATTCCCGAGGACGCCGACGGGCGGCGCATGGCCGACAAGAAGTTCGGCTGGATCCACCCGTGTTGCTCGTTCCCGCTGAGCGATGTGGAGCTGTGCGTCTATCCCGTGGACTGACGCGGGGAAAATGTATAGATATAAATAGACATGGCGCGCCGCAAAAACGGCGCGCCATGTTCAGCTTGTCGAAAAAAGCCTCGCAGAGTTTCGCGTCCGCAGACGCGAAAGCAATACAATTCGTTTTCTGCCGCGACATGTGCGTGGCGGAAAACACTTTGCGCGGAGTGAGCGTCGAATTGTCCGCTATCAGCGGACAACTGAGGCGCAGAGCGCAGCGAAGCTTTCTCGAAAAAGTGGCAAAGCCACTTTTTCGACAGTCTCGACATGGCGCACCGCAAAAACGGCGCGCCCTGTTTTGCCATGTTCAATTTCAGACTTCGTCTCAATAGAATTCGCCGGGAACCTCCAGCACGATGTCTGATGTGGGGAAGGACGAGCACGGATGGATATAGCCGTACTCCTTATCCGCCCAGCGGCGCAGCTCGTTCTCCTGCGGGATGAACACGCTGCCCTCCAGCATCCGCGACCTGCACCAGCCGCACTCGCCGCTGCGGCAGCGAGACGGCGCCTTTATCCCCGCGCGCTCTATCGCCGTCAGTACGGTCTCATTCGCGCTGGCGGAGAGCTTATACTCCCTGTCGCCCTGACGCACGGTGAGGTTGAATATCTTATCTCTGCACTGCTGCGGATAGCCGTCCAGCTCCCACGGGGTCTTGGTCACGTCTATCATCTTCCTGCGGAACAGGCGCTCCGGCAGGGCAAGCTTTTCTATCTCCGGATTGAGGAAGCGGTACATCCCCTCCGGGCCGCAAAGGAACACGGAGTACTCCGCGTCCGCGGGGGCGTACTTCTTAATAAGCTCCGCCGTGATGAAGCCGTGCTCATAGCCTGCCTTCTCCTCGTCGGACAGCACGTGCACCACTCTGAACTTCGGGCAGGCCGCCGCGACCTCATCCAGCTCCTTCTTGAACAGGATGCTCTCCTCATCGCGGGAGCCGTACAGCAGCGTCAGCTCGAAATCCTCCGCGCCGTCGCGCAGGGCGTATGCCATTGAAAGAAACGGCGTGATACCGGAGCCGCCCGCGAGGCCGACGACATACTTCGCGTCGCGCAGATCCTCATAGTAGAAGAAGCCCTGCGGGTCGGAGGCAATCACCTCGTCGCCCGGCTTGAGCGCGGCAAGCAGCTTATCCGCGGCGAAGCCGCCGGGATTTGAGCGCACGGTTATCGCCGCGCGGCCCTTCAGCGCGTCCTTCGGGGAGGAGCACAGCGAGTACGCGCGCGTGACGAAGCTGTCCTCCAGCGGGAGCTTCAGGGAGAGATACTGCCCCGCGCGGAAGTAGGGGAAGGCCTCCCCGTCGGCGCGGCGGAACACGAAGGTCTTGGCCTTCGCGCCCTCATGCGGTATCACCTCGTCTATCACGAGCCGCTGGTAATCCGGGTGCAGCTTCTTCGCGTTCGTGTTTATTGCGAACTCCCCGCTGACCTCATTCGCAGGCGCGGCCTGAATGGCCTTTTCGCGCACCTTGGACATGTTCTTGAATTTCAGCATATCGAATTTGCCGATGAGTCCGACCTTTACGTTCAGTGCCATTATGCCTTACCTCCCTCTTCCCTGAGATCTTTGAGCGCATTGAGCGCCATAAGCTGGCCGCAGATGAGCGCGGCGGAATACCCGTCGCCTCTGGGGCCGGCCGCGCCTATCGGGCGCAGTCCCTTTATCGGATAGTCCGTGGACAGCATCATCATGCGCGCCATCATGCCGTCCCAGTCTGTCGTCTCATAGCCGTAGACCGAACCCTCCGGCGTGCCCAGATATCTTGCAAAGGTCCACGGCGACGCCACGGCCATTTCCTCTATGTGGCCGGTGAGGTCTATGCCGGTCTTTTCCTTCAACACGGCCAGCATCTTCTTCGCCCCGTCGTTCTTGAAGCGGAAGTAGTCCTCCTGCTTCAGATCGTTCCAGTCAACAGGGGAGCCGAAGGTCGTGAACGAGCACACGCAGGTCCCCTCCGGGGAGAACTCCGGGTTCGTCACGTTGTAGCACAGGAAGATCGAATAATCGTTCGTGGCCATGCCGTTCATGGTGTTCCTGTATTCCTTCGCCGAGTCGGACGTGCCGGGCAGGAATATGCTGTAGTCCTTTATGCCCAGCTCCTCCGCGCTCTTGTCGCAGCAGAAGTAGGCCGTGTACATGCGTGCGCCGAAGCGCTTGCCGCGCGCCGCGGACAGCTTCTTCTCGCGCTCCGGCACGAGCTCCTTCGGCATCATTCTGCCGTAGATGATATCGGGGTTGATGTTCGCCAGCACGTAGTCGCAGTCGATCTTCCCCATGTTGGTCCTTACGCCGCAGAGCCTGTCGCCGTTGAACAGGAACTCCTCCGCCCGGCAGTTGAACCATACATCGCCGCCCAGCTCGCGGAAGCGCTCTATCATCGCCGTGGAGAACTGGTGGGAGGTGTGCTTGGGCATATACGCGCCGCGGCTGACGTACTTGTGCACCATCGCCGCGTAGTGGATAAAGGCCAGATGCTCCATATCCACGCCCAGATATGACCAGTAGATGGACAGAATATCCTGACACCTCTCCGGCAGCTTCAGCGCGTCAAACACCTTCTGCGTGGAGTACGCGCCGGTGCGCAGCATGTTGGGGTACTTCTCCTGCAGCACCTTCGAGTCCGCGTGCCCCTTCGACGCGGTGATGTACGCGATGCCGTCCAGCACCTCCTGGAAAAGCTCGAACAGCTTCTCCATCTTCTCCCGCGAGCCGGGCACGTACTTCTCCATCGCGTCAATGTACGCCTCGACGCCCGAGGGCATCGTCACGTCCATCACGCTGCCGTCTCTGTAGACGGACACGACCCTGTAGCAGTCAGGTATCTCCATCCAGTCCAGCTTCACGCCGTATGCGTCCATCATCGTGCGCACGTCGCCGGGATTATCCGCCGGGCCGTAGTCGCAGATCTCGTGCAGGGACGGCTCTATCTCGAAGCGCCCCCGGCGAAAGCTCGTCGCCGTCCCGCCGGGCAGGTTGTGCTGTTCGATCAGCAGGGTCCTTTTCCCTGCCAACTGACATTGCAGCGCCGCGGACATTCCGGCATTGCCGGCGCCCACGACGACTATATCATATTTCGCCATGATATTTCCCCTTTCATTTTTATAATTGCTCTTTTATGGCTATGCCACCGCTGTTAATAAAACAACACATATTCCTCTTTTGCGCAAGTGCTTTCTGCCGCAGTTCCGCTCGCTTTCCCGAAATTTTTGCGCCGCGGTTGCTTTGCCCGGCCGTTTTTGGTATAGTACTTCCGACAACACGTGAAAGGACATGTACATATGAAAAAATACGCTCTCATAATGATAGATATGCAGCGCGGATTTATAGATCCCGCATCGCCCCTGTGCATCCCCTCCGCCGCCGCGACGATCCCCGCCTGTGCACGGGCGATCGGCCTGTGCCACGGCGCGGGCATCCCCGTTATATACGCCACGCGCCATTACCGCGCCGACGGCAGCGACGTGGAGAAGTGCCGCCATGATGTGTGGCATGCCGGCGGCAGGCCGCTTTCGGAGGACTGCGGCGACTGCATGTCCGACGCGTACCCGGAGGAGTTTGAGATCGCGGCGGAGGATCGCATCATAATAAAGCCGCGCTTCTCCGCCTTCTTCCACACCTCGTTGGATCTCGTGCTGCGCCGCCTCGGCGTGGACACAGTCGTGCTTGCCGGGACCACAACGCCCAACTGCATCCGCACCACCTGCTACGACGCGCTGTCGCTGGATTACGACGTTGTCGTGCTGTCGGACTGCACCTCCTCCGTCACGGACGCGGTACAGCAGGCGAACCTCGACGACATGGCGCGCATCGGCGCGCGCGTGGAGACCGTCGCGCAGTTTGAGACTGCGCTTTCCGCCCTGTGACCTAGCCACAGAAGGGTGTTCCTGAGTATATCCTATAGATAAACCACGCCGCCCCGGCTGCATTTTTGCAGCCGGGGCGGTTATGTTCCGTATATCGTTTTCAGCCCAGCAGGGATATCGCGCCGAACAGCAGTATTAAAAACGAGACCAGCTTGGGTAATATCAGCGCAAAGTAATTCATGCCGCAGACCGCCCGTTCAGTAGTTTTATATATTTTCTATATAAAGAACCGTATTCTTATATAAGTATACTCTGTCTGCGAGAATTTGACAACGGGTTATTTGACGGTCTGGAACCGTATGTGAATCCCCTCCTGCCCGGTTGGGCAGGAGGGGATGTCCATGGCACGCTTATCAGCGGCAAGCTATCCACAATTTTTGTAGATCTCAAACCGTGCTATATGTTGCGCTTCTTTTCGATATCGGCCCTTATGTGGGCCTTAATGTAACCTGCCTTGTTTTCCTGCGCGTCCAGCTTTGCGATGATGTCGGCGTCGGTATTTGTCCGCAGCCACATATACAGCCTGACGCAGTTCTTTTTTTGTCTCTGTCTTGCAGGGTCTCTGCCATTACCGTGGCCTCCTTTGGATTACTTTTTGTGCGCCGCTATGAGCGTGAGCACTGCAAAAACGATGGTAAGCGCGGAGGTAATATAAATCAATGCTTTCATGCTGATATTGACACTGTGCCGCAAATGTGTTACCCTAGATGCAGGGGAGGGGTACGCCCCTCCTCTGCACCCTACGGGGTTTCAGCCCAGCCAATCGTGCAGTATCTGCAACACTGTGTTCACGAGGCTGAGTATCGCGGTGACAACTGCGAGGCGGCCAACCGTTTCGCTGTTGTCGCCGTTTTTCTTCTTGCGGCTCGTGTCTTTTCTCCTTTCCCAGATTTCTTTGAAATGACCGCTTCTTATAAAGTATTGTCAGTCGCTTTCGCTTCCCTTTCGATATCCGCCCGGATAAGAGCTTTAATATATCCGGCTTTGTTCGTTTGTTTTTCGAGTTGGGCGAGTATATCGCCCTCTGTTTTCTTGGCAACCTTAACAACGTATCTCGTGATATTTTCGGCTTGCCACCGGTCTTGCGGGGTCTTTGCCATTGCTTATCTTCCTTTCTTTGCTTTCAGCGCATCCGCAATGTCGATGATCGCTACAGCCGCGACCAGCACGGCAGACACCCAAAACAGCCAGCTCGCTCCGGTCTGCACAGCGTTTATACAGTTGATCACAAAAAGCAGGTACAAAGCCAGATTCTTAAATATACTCTTGTTCATTTTCGTTTAGCGGCGTATAATAAATTTTGGTTATGGCGGCTTGCGCCGCCGCGCCCCTTGCCCGGGTTAGCCCTTGACTATCTGCCAGACTAACGACGCGACGGTAGCGATGTATGCTAGCATCTCCAGCACCACGCGGGCGGTCTCCAGCTTGTCGGGGGCTTTTTTACGCCACTTTTTGCCTCCTCTTCGATTTGCTTTTGGGACACATTCCCAATTGTGATAGTTATATCAGAACATAATATCCTTGACATGTCAAGAGTTTTTTTGTTTTATTGCCGCACCCGGCGCGACTCTCACAACTGCCCAACGCAAAAAAGCTCTCATGCCTACCCTGCACGGGAAATCTCGTTATCTGCGTCGGCCCGAATTTCAGGCAAAAACCACCTTGAAGCCCAGCCTCAGGCGGGTTCAAGGTGGGGAGGAGTCGCAGCGGAGTGAGCGCGAGATGATTTTTGATGCAAAGCATAAAAAATCGTCGCAAGCGATACAAAGCTTGCGACGACGTTGGAGCTGCTACCCAGATTCGAACTGGGGACCTCATCCTTACCAAGGATGCGCTCTACCTACTGAGCTATAGCAGCAAAGTTCATGCCCCTTTAGAAAGGGGCATGTAGCTGTGGCGACCGAGAAGGGACTTGAACCCTCGACCTCCGGCGTGACAGGCCGGCGTTCTAACCAGCTGAACTACTCGGCCACGGCTTGATTATATTATCAAACACATTGGATTTTGTCAATAGTTTTTTTATCATTTTTTTGATTTTTTTGCGCGGCGGCTTTTGCCGCGGACGGCTTGCCCCGCGCGGGCGCGGGTGGTATAATACACGCATGGCGGAATATAAGCACATAAAAAGAGAGTTTGGCCCGGTCTATGACGCAAACTCGAAAATACTGATACTCGGCAGCTTCCCATCCGTGAAGTCGCGGCAGGCGAACTTCTTCTACGGCCACCCGCAGAACCGCTTCTGGCCGCTGCTGTCGCGCGTGCTGGAATGTGATTTCCCGGCGGACACCGGCGGGAAGCGGGCAATTCTTCTCGCGCGCGGCGTGGCCTTGTGGGATGTGATAGAGGAGTGCGACATCATTGGCTCCAGCGACAGCAGCATAAGAAACGTCATGCCCGTTGACATCATGGCGGTGCTCAGCGCGGCGGACATCCGCGCGATATACTGCAACGGCGCAGCGTCCTATTCCCTCTTCATGCGCTATCTCGCGCCGCTGTGCGGCCGCACGCCCGTGAAGCTGCCGTCCACAAGCCCGGCCAACGCCGCGTGGTCGATGGAGCGCCTTTACGGCGAGTGGCGGCAGATACGCGCCGCTCTCGACTGACCCGCGCCGCGTCCTCATGGCCGCGCTTTTCCATCCCCGGCAAAAATTATCGCCGTGCAGCCCGTTTTCAGGCCGCACGGCGTTTTTCTTATTTCCTTCTGCTGTCGCCGCCGCGCGTCAACATCATCAGCCGCAGAAGCTGAAGCACGGAGGAGAACAGCGCCGCCACATAGGTCAGCGCCGCGGCGCGCAGCACCCGCTTCGCCCCGTCAAGCTCATCCCCGGCAAGGATGCCGTCATCCGCAAGCACGCGCAGCGCCCTGCCGGACGCGTCGAATTCGACGGGCAGCGTTATAAGCTGGAACAGCACGATGAACGAGAACAGCAGCACGCCTATCTGTGCGAGCTGCATATACCCCAGAATAAGCCCCAGCAGGATCACCGGCCAGTATATCTTTGAGCCGATGTTGGCCACGGGCACAGCCGCCGACCTGAGCTTCAGCGGGAAATATCCGACGCTGTGCTGTATGGCGTGGCCGCACTCATGCGCCGCAACGCCTATCGCCGCCACGGAGGTGGAGCCGTACACGCTTTCGGACAGCTTCAGCACCTTCTCGCCCGGCGAATAATAGTCCGTCAGGGAGCCGCTGACGCGCTCAATGCGCACGTCGTATATCCCGGCCCTGCGCAGTATCATCTCCGCGACAGCCTCCGCCGTAAGTCCGCGGCCGCTGAGAACGCCGCTGTACTTTTTATATGTCCGATTGACGTTCAGCGATGCGATCGCACAGACCGCCGCGCCGATCAACGCAAGAATATAAGTTGAATCCCAAAACATGCCGCCGCCTCCGGAAACGTGATATTTATATAGAAGTATACCGGCCATGCGCGGATTTGTCAATCAACGCGGGATGAACATAGGGTAAATTATAAAGAGACTGTCGAAAAAGTGGCAAAGCCCCTTTTTTGAGAAAGCTTCGCTGCGTTCTGCGCCTCAGTTGTCCGCAGATAGCGGACATTTCGACGCTCACTCCGCGCAAAGTGTTTCCTGCCACGCACATGTCGCGGCAGGAAACAAATTATACTGCTTTCGCGTCTGCGGACGCGAAACTCTGCGAGGCTTTTTGACATGCTGATTATAAAGAGAGAGGTCATACCCTCTCTCTTTATCTATATATGTATATACGGTGCCCCGGTGGTCGCCGCGATACGCAAAGACACGGCCGCGCCGGGAAGGCGTCCTTTGATCCTTCGGCGCGTTCTTCGCGCCGTGCCGCTTGCGTATGTCATTTATAGGCGGGGCGATTTCATCTCCACCGGAGCGCCGACGCCGCAGCGGCCAGCCGGCCGGTTGGAAAGCCGGCGATGCGCCGCGGCAGGAATTATCATAGATGAGACTGCCGAAAAACCCTGCGGGTTTTTCCGGCAAAAAGCTTGCAGTCTGCTGCGCGCATAATTTGCCCACCGGTGGCGGCAAACTCTGTGAGGCTTTCTGACATGCCGGTAAATGCGTTATTGCATGACGCGCCGCGCATTGGCATTTTGCAGATGTCATACCACCTGACATTTACGCCCGTACAGAGCGCCGGGGCTTCATCCCGCAGCCCGGCGGCGGGCGGTCAGTCCTTCTTCGCGGCGAATTCGCGCGTGAACATGGCGCACATGGCACGCAGACGCGTGTGCGCGTCCAGCTCATTCACGCTGGGCACGCCGACCGTGAGGCGCTGCATCATGCCGAGGATGGAGTCATAGGCGTTGTAGTAAAGCTGCTTTATGTCCGCCGCGGGATCGACCGTTCCGTCGGCCAGACCCGTGCGCACGGCGATGGCCAGCGGCCCCTTATAGGTCTCAAACCTCTCCGGCGGGCGGTTGACAACGTGCTCATTCTTCCCCGCGCTGAAAGCGCGACCTCCGCGTCGAGGGAGAAGCGTATCCCCTCCGGGTCGACGAACAGCATGTTGGCGTAGCTGTTAAGGATGATGTTTATCTGCTCTATCCCCGTCAGCGCCGTAAGGTCGTGGCGGCCAAGCTCGCGGCAGATGCACTCCTTCACGCGCTCCCAGTACCGGAAGGCGGAGGCGATGAGGATGTCGCTCTTCGTCGGGAAGTAGCGGTAGACCGACCGCTCCGTCAGTCCGGCCGCGGCGGCGATCTCGGAAACCTTCGTGTTGCTTATTCCGTTTTTTATAAAGCATTCCAGCGCCTTGTCCGTGACGAGGCGGATGTTCTGCTCTCTCAGTTCCTCAAGCGACATTATTTCTCCTTGCAGATGTCATGCCATCTGACATCTGGGGATATTATACACCCTTCCGCCGCGTTTTTCAAGACGTTTCCGGTAATTTCCCGGTAACGATTTGCAGACGGCTTTCCCGCGCGCCCGCCGAAATGGTTTAGAAATTTGTAACATTTGATACATTTAAGCCGATGTATGAGGCTCTTCCTGACATTTATGTCCGAATTGTCTAGAGAAAGTGCAATCAATATTTAACAAAAAAGCCGCCGGGGTGATTGATTTATTTGTTAAAATACGTTATAATAAACTCAATCTTGTGTAAATGTCTGACGCACGAGAAAGCATCTAACGTCACCCATTTAGAAATAAGAAAGGAAGCGAAGTTTTTGAACGAAAAGTACAATGCATTGTTCACCCCGTGGAAGATAGGCAACGTGGAGATACCCAACCGTATCGTCCAGTGCTCTATGGGCGGCACTTCCCTCTTTGGTTGGCTGGAGCCTAACCATTTCGACAAGGAAGCCGCATACTTCCTGCTCAACCGCGCACAGGACGGCGTCGGCCTGATCCTGCCCGGTATGCAGTGCGTCCGCGATACCATGGGTATCCCCGGCCGTCACTGGCTGTACCAGAATGACCTGATGTTCAAGCAGCTCAAGCCCTACATGGAAGAGTTCCATAAGACCGGCTCCAAGCTGTTCATCCAGCTCGCCGCCGGCTTCGGCCGCTCCATGGCTATCAACGGCTGGATGACCGTTCTGGCAAAGAACGACCTGCTCAACAAGCTGGCATCCCCCATTGTTGACGTACAGTACTGCTGCGCGTCCGCGTCCGCCACGCCCAACCGCTGGGCGGAGGACGTCAAGTCCCGTCCCATGACCGTCAAGGAGATTCACGAGATGGTCGAGGCCTTCGGTAAGACCGCAAAGCGTCTGCGTGAGGCCGGTGTTGACGGCGTTGAGATCCACGCCGTGCACGAAGGCTACCTGCTCGACCAGTTCACGATGAAGAACTGGAACTTCCGTACCGACGAGTACGGCGGGTCCTTCGAGAATCGCTTCCGCTTCCCCGTTGAGATAGTTCAGTGCATCAAGAAGTACGCCGGCGAAGACTTCCCCGTCTCCCTGCGTTACTCCGTCGTCTCCAAGACCAAGGCCTGGGGCAAGGGCGCAATGCCTTATGAGACCGACTTTGAAGAGTTCGGCCGCGACATGGAAGAGTCCGAGAAGGCCATCAAGTACCTCGCCGACGCAGGCTACGACATGTTCAACTGCGACAACGGTACTTACGACGCGTGGTACTGGGCACATCCGCCTCAGTACATGCCCGACAACTGCAACCTCGAGTATGTTGAGCACATCAAGAAGTTCACCGACAAGCCCGTCGTCTGCGCAGGCCGTATGGATCCTGTCAAGGCCGCGGAGGAGATCGCTGCCGGCCGTCTCGACGCAGTTGCCATCGCACGTCAGAACCTCGTTGACCATGAGTGGATCCACAAGATCAAGGAAGGCCGCGAGGACGATATCAAGCCCTGCATCCGCTGCCACAACGGCTGCTTCAACTTCGCAAAGTACAAGGGGACTTCCAACCTCCAGAAGCTGGACGACTCCCTGCACCTTGCCCGCTGCGCGCTGAACCCGACCACGATGCAGCACAACAAGTACAAGATAGTTCCGGCCAAGAAGCCCAAGAAGGTCGCCATCATCGGCGGCGGCGTCGGCGGCATGGAGAGTGCGCTTGTCCTCAAGCAGCGCGGCCATATCCCCACCATCTTCGAGAAGACCAACGAGCTGGGCGGCCTGTTCCTGACGGCCTCCGCCATGACCTTCAAGGAGAACGACAAGGAGCTTATCCGCTGGTACAAGAAGGAGATCGAGCGCGAGGGCATCGACGTTCGCTTCAACACCGAAGTCAACGACCTCGGCACCCTGCGCGGCTATGACGACATCATCGTCGCCACCGGCTCCGTTCCCAGAACCATGCCCGGCATCAAGGGCTTCGAGAAGGCCCTCACCTTCACCCAGGTCCTCAAGGAGAAGGTCGATGTGGGCGATAAGGTCCTGTTCCTCGGCGGCGGCCAGTCCTCCTGCGAGGCGGCATACGACCTGCTGCTGAACTTCGGCAAGCACCCGATCATCGTGGAGTTCGCGGGCGACCTCGTTGCGGCACAGGCGACCTGCCTTGCCAACACCTCTTACCTGCGCGACGCGATGGAGTACCACAAGGTTCCCGTGTACCTGCACTCCACCGTGACCGAGATCACCGACAAGGGCTGCACCGTGAAGAACGTGCAGACCGGCGAGACCTTCTTTGTCGAGTGCGACAGCGTCGTCAACGGCATCGGCTTTGTTCCCACTCCCGTGGGCGGCAAGGACAACAAGAACGTCTACCGCGTCGGCGACTGCGTCGCCATCGGCAACCTGCGCACCGTTATCTGGCGCGCTTGGGACGTCTGCATGAAGATCTGATCTGACGGCAGATAACCACAACGCAATAACTTATTTGAGCGTGCAGCGAAAGCTGCACGCTCTTTGTTTAAGAATATCTAAAGATATAAATATCGTCAGATTTCCTCTTGACAAATTAAAATCAAACAGCTAAAATGTAACGCGCGTTACGATAAATAGCGCGGTTTTCCGCGGGCGCAACCGCCGGTTGACGGATAGTACAGGCCGCTTTCTTGCGCGCAACCGCGCAAAATGCTAAGCTCCGGGCAGAAAGACGAACGGAGGAACAGAAAATGATATTTGCAGACAAATTGATCGCGCTTCGGAAGAAAGCCGGGTGGTCGCAGGAGGAGCTGGCGAATCAGCTCAACGTCACGCGCCAGTCGGTGTCGAAGTGGGAGGGCGCGCAGTCCGTGCCCGATATAGATAAGATACTGCAACTCAGCCGCCTTTTCGGCGTGACGACGGACTATCTTCTCAAGGACGACATGGGTGAGCCGGAATACGCCCCGTCCGACACTGCGTCCGACGCGCCGCTGCGCCGCGTGACGATGGAGGAGGCCTCCGGCTATCTGGCGCAGCAGAAGAAGGACGCGCCGAAGCTGGCGCTGGCGGTGTTCATGTGCGTCGTGTCGCCCGCGCCGCTCATCATGCTCAGCGCGATGAGCGAGTACTCCCGCTTCGGCGTCAGCGAGAACGCGGCGGCCGGGATAGGGATGTCGGTGCTGCTGGTGCTCGTCGCGGCGGCGGTGGCGATATTCATTGTCTGCGCCGCGCGCACGAAGGAATTTGACTTTCTGGAATGCGAGAGCTTTGAGACGGAATACGGCGTCTCCGGCATGGTGCGCGAGCGCAAGCGGAATTATAAGGACACCTGCACGCGCATGAACATGACCGCCACAGTGCTGTGGATCCTCTCCGCCGTGCCGCTCATCGTCGCGGGCTGTATCGGTGCGCCGGACATCGTGTGCGTGGCGGCAGTGTGCGTGCTTCTGGCCGTCGTCGGCGTAGGCGCGGCGCTGTTCACCCTCTGCGGCACGTATCAAAGCGCGATGAACAAGCTTCTGGAGGAGGACGACTACACCCGCGCGCAGAAGGCGCAGAAGGGCGTGAAGGGCGCCGTGACCACCGTCTACTGGCTGACCGTGACGGCTGTGTTCCTCTTCTACACCTTCGGCCCGATGGGCAACGGGCAGGCGAAGTACAGCTGGTTCATCTGGGCGATAGGCGGCGTACTGTACGCGGCGGTCATGGCCGTGGTCGGCCTCGTGCTGCGCCGGAAGGAGCATAAGTAAGCAGGTCCCCGGCGGCGGGGCGGTATGCGTTCCGCCGCCGGTGAGGATATAAGGATGGTAAAACCTAAGGAGGATATGAAATGAAAAAATTCAGATTTGTATTCGCGCTCGTGCTGACGCTGATACTGGCGTCGGCGCTGGCTTCACCGGCCTTTGCCGCCGGGGCGGACATGTTCGCCGACACCACGGCGGAGGGCACGCATGAGGGCTCTCTCTTCGTCGCGGGGCAGAACGTGGACAGCCGCGCCGATGTGCACGGCGTTCTTCTGGCCGCGGGCTATGACGTCCGCACCGGGGGCAAAAGCGAGTATGTGATGGCCGCGGGCAGCACGACCGAATTCTTCGGCGCGGCGGAGAACGACGTTTTCCTCGCCGGCAACACGGTCGTTGTCACCGGCAGCGCCGTGCGCGACGTGTTCGCCGCGGCAAATACCTTCACCATGAGCGGCAGCGTCGGCCGCGGCGCGTATATCGCGGCGGACACCGTGAAGATAAGCGGCAGCATCGGCGGCGACGCGTACATAAACGCGAACAAGATCGTCATCGCCGACGGCGCGTTCATCGGCGGGCGGCTGCACTGCAACAGCAGCGCATCTGTCACCGGCGCCGGGGCCGCGGCCGTGAAGGTGGAACGGTATGAAAGCGCCAGCCGCAGCGGCAGCAGCGAGGCTGTACTCGCCGCGGTGGACCGTGCGAACTTCGGCCGCAAGGTCGTGAGCCGAGTTATAAGCTTCCTCGGCGTGACGGCGCTGGCCTTCGTGCTGCTGTGGCTCACGCCGCTGTGGGAAACGGTCGATAAGAAGTACTGCGGCGCGCCCTTTGCAAGCTACGCCTCCGCCTTCGGCATCGGCTTTGCCGTGCTGGCGGGTCTGCCCGTCGCGGCGATACTGCTGATGCTGACGCGCGTGGGGCTGCGGCTGGCCTTTGTGCTGCTGTTCGTCTATGTCGCGGCCATCATCGCCGCGCCGGTGTTCCTCGGCTTCTTCCTCGGGATGCTCATCTGGCGCGGCGCGCTGAAGAAGGCCCCCTGCTATTTTGCCGAGCTTCCCATCGGCATCCTCGTATGGCGCCTGGCCGCCTGCATCCCCGGGCTCAGCTTCGCCATCGGCCTTGTGGCCGTGCCTCTCGCCCTCGGCGTGATAACGCTGCTGCTGGGCAAGGGCACAAAGTCCGCCCCCGCCGCACCGGCGGATGGCGCTTCAAACGGCACTCTCCCTGAGGCCGCCGCGCTTCCCGCCGCAGGCGATGCGGCGCAGAATTAAATAACGCCTGCCTGCACAACCTGAAAAACGTGTCCGTGGATATCCCGCTGGATGTGCTGACGGTGGTCACGGGCGTGGCCGGTTCGGGGAAGAGCACGCTTATCCGCGGCGTGTTCGCCTCCATGTACGCAGATCGCGTCGTGCTGGTCGATCAATCCCCCGTGACGGCCACGGGGCGCTCCACACCGGCGACGTATCTGGGCTTTTTCGACGAGATACGCCGCATCATGGCGGCAGAAAACGGCGTGGACGCGGCGCTGTTCTCCTTCAACAGCAAGGGCGCGTGCCCCGCGTGCGGCGGGCGCGGCGCGACGGTGACGGAGCTTGCCTTCATGGACCCTGTCACGACCGTGTGCGAGATCTGCGAGGGGAAGCGCTACAGCGCGCAGGCGCTTTCATATCCTTTCATATCTCTATAAGGGCAAAAGCATCGTGGACATTCTTGATATGTCCGCAGCGGACGCGTATGAGTTCTTCGCGGGGAACAAAAAGCTTCGCCGCGCGCTCTGACGCGTGGCAGATGGCATAAGGGAAATTGAGCCCATGGCTCTCCCAACGGGAGAGCCAAGCACGTTCAAAAGCCTCGCGGATTCTACCGCCCGCAGGGGTTTTTGGACAAGCAAATCGGACCGCCTCTATAGAGGCGGTCCGGCGAGACTGTCGAAAAAGTGGCTTTGCCGCTTTTTCGAGAAAGCTTCGCTGCGTTCT
>URPU01000036.1 GCA_900549865.1 uncultured Eubacteriales bacterium | reverse complement strand
CTGCTTTCGCGTCTGCGGACGCGAAACTCTGCGAGGCTTTTTTGACATACTGTAAAATGCCACCCGCAAGCGGGTGGCATTTCTTATATTGTTATTCTGTTTATCTCCCCTGCAGGTTGAGGAAGCGGGGCATAGGCTCGATATGGATGGTGTCATACCCGCCGGAGCACTCGCCGTCCAGCGCCCAGAGAAGGCCGGGCGAATTGACGATGTCTATACTCTTCGCCTGGGCAAAGGTGATGAAGGGATTTGAATAATCCTGAGTGAGAATGCTTGTGATTATCGAGTTCAGTTCAAGTATCGTATTCGGCATTTTCACAAGGAGGATCTCAAATATGCCGTCCGCCGTATCGACAACGCCGGAGGGCAACTCTATAGTGCCGGCAATGGACGTGGAGTTGCAGACCGCGCCGAATATATAGTCGTCCTCATAGGTCGTGCCGTCCGCCGTGACCTTGACATGCTCCGGCTTGATCTTATACATGTCCTTGATCGCGTCGAGGATATACGCCGTGTGGCCGAGGGCGTTTTTCATGCGCTGATCCGTGGTGTACGAAAGCCACGAGAACGCGCCGAACGCCGCGACATATGAAAAGAAATGATCACCGAAGCGGCCGATATCATACCGCGTGCTGCGCCCGTCGGCTATCCTTGCCGCGGCGGTGGGGATATCCACGGAAAGCTGATGCGAGCTTGCAAAGTCGTTCGTGCTGCCGCAGGGGATGTAGCCGAGGGGAACGTCGATCTGCTCTCTGGCAAGCCCGGTGAGCACCTCATTCAGCGTGCCGTCGCCCCCGGTGCAGCACACGAGGTCGAAGCCGCGGCCGTAGCGCTGCACAAACTCGGTCGCCTCGCTGCGGCGGGAGGTGAAAAATGTGGTGACCATGTATCCCGCGTCCATAAACGTGCGCACGATGCTGGGGATGTATTTGAGCACAAGCTTCTTCCCCGACACAGGATTGATTATCAACATCGCTTTTTTTGTCAGTTCCACAGATGCCGTGTCCATTTTAAGTATTTGCCACTCCTCTCAGGGTCAAGAATCTCAAAGCGTGTAACCGAACACAAAAAGGCATATATATGCCGTCGGTATCGAAAACAGCAGACTGTCGGCCCGGTCGAACATGCCGCCGTGGCCGGGGATGAGGTTGGAAAAGTCCTTCACGCCGATCATGCGCTTTATAAGCGACTCGGCCAGATCCCCTATCTGCCCCATGGTGGAGGCCACGGCGCAGGTCAGCACGCACAGCCAGAGAGGTATCCCCTCGCACAGGCCGGGGATGAGGTATATTATCACGCCCGTCACAAGCGCGGAAATGAAGCCGCAGACGCAGCCCTCGACCGTTTTGTTCGGGCTGACGTCGGGCGCAACGTGGTGCTTGCCAAAGCGCTTGCCGCCGAAGAGGGCGAAGCTGTCGCACACCCACGTGGAGAGGCAGGCCAGCACGAGCACCTCCAGCCAGCTCGGGCTGACGCTTATCATCATGAGCAGGCCGAAGAGGAAGCTGGGATAGGCAAGACCCATTATGGTATACACCGAGCCGTCGCCGGAGACCTTATGGCGGATTATCCCGTCAAGCAGCGCAAGGTATATTCCGCCGGCCATGCACGCGATATACGCAATGGCCCCGGCGTGGAATATCGCCAGCAGCGCCTGCGCGCCGACATAGGTGTACATCACCCACGCGCCGCAGTAGACGTCCAGCTTTTCGTAATTGCGGCTGAGCTCATACGCGCAGAGAATACCGGCCGCGGCAAAGAAAAGCACTCTGGTGATGGGTGAAAGAAACACACACGTCAGCGATATAGCCAGAAGCACCACCGCGGAAATCACTCTTTTTTTCACATTATCCCTCTTTCTTCATCTCATGAAAGCCATTAAGATTTTCTTAAGTTCAGTAAGCTTATATTACCACATCCGGCAGATTTGCTCAATACACAGCTTCACCTAATTGCCACAAAGCGGCGCGCGGAAAGCAAATTTTACAGTTTGTTAACCGGCGGCCTGACTTCTCCGGCGGGCGTAAATATTGCGCTTTTGTATTGTGCACAGGCGCGATATGTGATATTATTGATATAGTATGTATCTATTTAATGAATTATCAGGGGGATGCTGCAATGTACAAAGGCAAAAAGATATGGCTGGCCAAGTCGGACAAGGAGCTTTACCTGCTGCCGCAGATGGCGAACAGGCACGGCCTAATCGCCGGCGCGACCGGCACAGGCAAGACCATCACGATGAAGGTCATGGCGGAGTCGTTCTCCGACATGGGCGTGCCCGTGTTCATGGCCGACGTCAAGGGCGACCTTTCCGGCATGTGCCGCCGCGGCAAGGACAGCGACGATATGCGCGCGCGCATAGAGCGCTTCGGCATCGAGGGCTTTGAATACCGCGCGTATCCCACGCGCTTCTGGGATATCTTTGGGGAGAACGGCATTCCCGTGCGCGTGTCCGTGTCCGAGATGGGGCCGGTGCTGCTGTCGCGCCTGCTCGGCCTGACGGAGGTGCAGCAGGGCGTGCTGAACATCGTGTTCCGCGCGGCGGACGACAACGACCTGCTGCTCATCGACCTGAAGGACCTGCGCGCGATGGTGCAGTTCGTCGGCGACAACCGCGCCGAATTCACCACGATGTACGGCAACGTGTCCACGGCCAGCATCGGCGCGATACAGCGCGCGCTGCTCGCCTTTGAGGATGAAGGCGGCGCGCTGTTCTTCGGCGAGCCTTCCCTGAACATAAAGGACTGGATGCGCACCGATATGGACGGGCGCGGTTACATCAACATTCTCTCCTCGCAGAAGCTCATACAGAGTCCGACGGTGTACGGCACCTTCCTGCTGTGGATGCTGACGGAGCTGTTCGAGAAGCTGCCGGAGGTCGGCGATCTGGACAAGCCGCGCATGATATTCTTCTTCGACGAGGCGCACCTGCTGTTCTCCGACTGCCCGAAGGCACTTGTGCAGAAGATAGTGCAGGTCGTGAAGCTGATACGCTCAAAGGGCGTGGGCGTCTATTTCATCAGCCAGAGCCCCTCCGACATTCCCAACGACGTGCTGGCCCAGCTTTCAAACCGCGTGCAGCACGCGCTGCGCGCCTACACCCCGGCGGAGCAGAAGGCCGTGCGCGCCGCGGCAAACGCCTTCCGCGAGAACAAGGATTTCGACACCGAGACCGCGCTGATGGAGCTTGGCGTGGGCGAGGCGCTTGTGAGCTTCCTTGACGAGGACGGCATCCCCACGGTGGTGGAGCGCGCGAAGATACTCCCTCCGCAGAGCCTTATGGGCCCGGCGGAGGCCAACGCCGTCGCAAACGCCGTTGCGGCGGACGAGTTCGACCTGAAGTACCGCGAGAGCATCGACCGCGAGTCGGCATATGAGATAATCACTGCGGCAAACGAGGAGCTTGAGCGCAAGCGCGCGGAGGAGGCCGAGGCCGCGGCTGCCGAAAAGCAGCGCCAGAAGGAAGAAGCCGCGGCGGAAAAGCAGCGGCAGAAGGAAGCCGCCGCCGCAGAGAAGCTGCGTCTCAAGGAAGAGGCGGCCGCGGAGAAACAGCGCCTTAAGGAAGAGGCCGCAGCGCAGAAGGCCGCCGAAAAGGAGGCCGCGGCAAAGAAGAAGGTGGCGCAGCGCGCCGTCACGAACGCGGCGTCCTCCGTCGCCGCATCGCTGAGCACCAACCTTGTCAATTCCGTGCTCGGCGGCAGGCAGAAGAGCGCAAAGGCCATTGCGGGTCAGGCGGCGAAGAACGCACTGAGCTCCGTGGCGCGCTCCGGCTCGAACGCCATAATCCGCGGGCTGTTCGGCACGAAGAAGTAAAGAACGCGATATAAGAAGCTACGCAGACGGAGACGGGATATTCTTCCCGCCTCCGTTTATAGTCATTGCAACAAGCTAAAAGAGGAATGCGGCTGCATTCCTCTTTTTTATATTACGCTTATGTTGTTATGCCTCTGCGGGCTGTTCCTTGCGCTTGATGTACTCGTCGATGCTCTTCGCGCCGGCCTTGCCCGCGCCCATGGCGAGGATAACGGTGGCAGCGCCGGTGACAGCGTCGCCGCCGGCGAACACGCCCTCGCGCGCGGTCACGCCGCCCTCGTCGGCCTCGATGCCGCCCTTGCGGGTGAAGGTCAGGCCCTCGGTCGTGTTGCGGATGAGGGGGTTCGGGCTGGTGCCGATGGCAATGATAACGGCGTCAACGTCGAGGATCCAGTTGCTGTCCGGCACGGGAACGGGCTTGCGGCGGCCCTTTTCATCCGGCTCGCCAAGCTGCTGCTTCTGGAGCTCTATACCGGTGACATGGCCGTCCTCGCCCGCGTGGATCTCCACGGGGTTATTGAGGAGGCGGAACTCGATGCCCTCGGCCTCGGCATGCTCGACCTCTTCCTTACGGGCGGGAAGCTCGTCCTTGCCGCGGCGGTAGGCGATGTAAACATGCTCTGCGCCCAGGCGCTTCGCCACGCGCGCGGCGTCCATCGCCACGTTGCCCGCGCCGACGACGCAGACGTTGTGGAAGTGCTTGATGGGGGTGTCGTAATCGTCGCGGTAGGCCTTCATGAGGTTGACGCGGGTGAGAAGCTCATTGGCGGAATACACGCCCAGCAGGTTCTCGCCGGGGATGTGCAGGAACTGCGGCAGACCAGCGCCGGAGCCGATGAACACAGCCTCGTACCCGTCGGCGAAAAGCTCATCCACGGTCTCGGACTTGCCGACGATGGCGTTGTTGATGATCTTAACGCCCATGGCCTTGAGGTTGTCTATCTCGGCCGCGACTATCTCCTTCGGCAGACGGAACTGCGGGATACCGTAGACCAGAACGCCGCCGGACTTGTGGAACGCCTCGTACACCGTGACGTCATAGCCCATTCTTCTGAGGTCGCCCGCACAGCTCAGGCCCGCAGGGCCGGAGCCGACGACCGCGACGCGGTGCCCGTTGGAGGCGGGCGCCTTCACGGCGGCCTTGACGCGCTTGTTCATATGGTAGTCTGCAACAAAACGCTCCAGACGGCCGATGGCCACACTCTCGCCCTTGATGCCGCGCACGCACTTGGATTCGCACTGCTTCTCCTGCGGGCAGACACGGCCGGAAACGGCGGGAAGTGAGTTGGTGGAGGTGATGATATCATACGCCGCGTCAAAATCGCCCTCGGCGACCTTGGCGATGAACTCCGGAATGCGCACGGAGACGGGGCAGCCGGTGCGGCACGCGGGCTTCTTGCAGTTGAGGCAGCGGCGCGCCTCGGCGATGGCCGTCTCGGGGGTATAGCCCAGCGCGACCTCGTCAAAGTTGCCGGCGCGGACAACGGGATCCTGCTCGGGCATGGGGTGCTTGAGCAGGCGCTTGTCATATATGTCGGTCGCAAGGATCTTCGAGAGATTCTTTATATGCGCGACGGGCGCGTCACCGGCGTCGCCGGAGAGCAGCTTTTCGCAGTCCTTCTGAACTCTCTCGATGCACTCGTCTCTGGTCTCTATTTTCCAAATATCGACGTACTCTTTGCCGTTTTCATCGTACTCGACATGTTTGACGATATTATCAGACACTTCTCTTTCCTCCTGTCATGTTGCAGATATGCTTTGCGGCCTCGTCCTGCTCTTCCTTATAGAAGGCGGCGCGCTTGAGCAGAGAATCAAAATCGACCTCGTGCGCGTCGAAGTCAGGCCCGTCAACGCAGGCGAACTTCGTCTCGCCGCCGACAATGACGCGGCAGCCGCCGCACATGCCGGTGCCGTCAACCATGATGGGGTCAAGAGAAATAATGGTCTTTATACCGTAGGGGCGCGTAACGTCGGCAAGGAACTTCATCATGATGTCCGGGCCGATGGCGATAACGCGGTCAAACTGGGGCTTGCCTTCGGCGATATTGGCGTCGATCTCATCCTTGAGGAACTTGGTGGTGAAGCCACGCTCGCCGTAGGAGCCGTCGTCCGTGCAGATGATGAGCTTGTCGGAAGCTTCCTTCAGCTCGTCCTTCAGAATGACGATGTCCGCAGAGCGGAAGCCGCCGATGAACGTGACGTCGATGCCGAGCTTATGCATTTCTTTTGCGATGGGGTAAGCGATGGCACAGCCGACGCCGCCGCCGACGACGCAGACCTTTTTCAGTCCCTCCATCTCCGTGGCCTTGCCAAGGGGGCCGACAATATCCGTGATAACGTCGCCCTGCTCGACCGTGTGGAGCATACGCGTGGTGCGGCCGGCAGCCTGCACCATGACGGTGACGGTGCCCTTTTCACGATCCCAGCCCGCGACGGAGACGGGAACGCGCTCACCCTGCTCATCAAGGCGGAAAATCACGAACTGACCCGCCTGCGCATGCTTTGCGATCAGGGGCGCTTCGATCTCAAACAGGCAAATCGTCTTTGCGTCGTTGAGAAAACGCTTGGTTACTACTTTGTACATCTGCACACCTCTATTTATTTAATTAAATGCTTTTTCCCGTAGTATTGTACAGCATAGCCCTGTACATGTCAAATATTAATAATATTTTGACACTTTTCACAAAAAAGCGCTTCCGCTTACTCCGCCTTGTCCCACGTACGCTCGCTTATGATATAGCGCGGGCGCTGCTTGGTCTCAAGATATATCTTGCCGATATACTCGCCGATGACGCCGAGGCAGATGAGCTGCACGCCGCTGACGAAGCAGATGATGCACGTCATGCTCGCCCAGCCGGAGGCGGGGTGCCCGCACAGCGCCGTGATGAGTGCCCACAGGCAGCCGATGAAGCTGGCGAAAGCCACGAATAGGCCGAAGCCCATTATCATTTGCAGCGGCTTCACGGAAAGGCTGGTGATGCCGTCCACTGCGAGGGCGATCATTTTCTTAAGGGGATAGTGGCTCTCCCCGGCGATACGCTCCGCGCGGGAGTAGGTCACGCTGGTGCTTTTGAAGCCGACGAGCGGAACAAGGCCGCGCAGGAAGAGGTTGACCTCCTTGAAATTGGCGAACTCCTTGAGCACGCGCGCGCTTATAAGCCTGTAGTCGGCGTGGTTATAAACGACCTCCGCGCCCATGGCGGCGAGGAACTTATAAAAGCTCTGCGCGGTGAAGCGCTTGAAGAAGGTGTCCGTCTCGCGGCTGGAGCGCACGCCGTACACGACGTCGCAGCCGTCGAGATACGCATCGACCATGGCGTCCATGGCGTTTATGTCGTCCTGCCCGTCGCAGTCGATGGATATGGTGATGTCGCAGCAGTCCTTGGCCTCCATAAGCCCCGCGAGGACGGCGTTCTGATGGCCGCGGTTGCGGCTCTGGCAGATGCCAATGTAATGCTCATTCTGACGGGAAAGGTCCTTTATGATATTCCACGTCTCGTCCTTGCTGCCGTCGTTGACGAAGAGGATGCGGCTGTCGCCGCTTATCTTCCCCGCCGCGGCAAGCGAGTTGAGCTTGTCAAGGAACATGGGCGCGGTAATGGGCAGAACGGCCTGCTCATTATAGCACGGGATGATGATATATAATCTGGGCGTCATAACTATCTCCTTTTTTATATTGCATTTCATGACTGATACTGCATGTCTGCATACACAGTGTATTATAATCTTTGCCGTGCGAAAGGTCAAGCAAAGCGGCAAAAAAAGCAAGCCCGGAGAGGCGTTTTATGTGTCTCTCCGGGCTGTGTCTTTATACAATTTATACAATATGCCTGCGCCGTGCCGTCAGGTTTCGTGCCGGCCCTTGCCGTGGCGCTTTTCCCAGCGCGCACGCTGGCGCACGCGGATGGCCTCCTCGGCGCTGTCCTTCCACGCGGGCAGAAGGTCGTCCTCAAGGCGGCGCTTTCCGCGCACGGCATAGCGCACCGCCAGCACGAGCACCGTGACTACAGGCAGGATGAGCGCCGCTATCGCCGCAACGAGCAGCAGCGCTGCGCGATCCTCGACGCAGCGCGCCGCATTCTCCCAATAGGGGTAAAGCACGCCGCGCGTCTGCATGGAGCGCTCGTCAAAGCTCTTCACCTTTTCCCAGAGGGAGGACAGGCGGAAGCGCTCGGTATTATTGACGATCTCGCCGCGGCCGATGGGGAACTTCTCCTTGGCGAAGCTGAGCGCGAAGTTCTTCACGGGGTCGGGCATGACGAATTCATAACACTGTATGCCCGTGGCCGCGCCCGCGCCGCCCTGTACGGCGGAGGCGTCGCTTCCCGCATCCGCGGCAGACGCGGCGTCCGCCGTGCCGCCGAAAAGGTTCATATACCCGTCATAGGAAATGAATATGCCCATGCCGTCGGTATACGCCTTCTTCGTGGCGAAGTCCTGCTCGCGCTCTATCACACCGGCGACGACAAAGGGCACGCCGTTTATCTTGAAGCTGAGCCCCTGTATATCCGTGCCGCCGAAGAGCAGCCACGCCGTCTCCTCGTCGAGCAGGGCGCGGTCCTGCATGAGGTCGTCGGAGGAGATATAGTTCCCGCTCAGCAGCGTGATGGGGTGGAAGTCGAAGAAGCGCCCGCCGACGGCGGTGGCGTACACGTCGCCCTTTCCGAGGGCGCTGGAAACGCTGACCTTGTCAACACAGCTCCACGCGTCCACGCTGAGCACGTCCTCCGTGCCGACGTCTATGGCGGCCTCGTGCAGCTTCTTCACAAGCGCCTCGCGGAACGCGCCGATCTCATTGAGCGAGACCGTTTCATCCACGGGGATGAAGCAGCTAAGCTGGGCGTACTTCGTCTCGCTTGCGCCCTGCCAGCGCTCCGCCTCATGCTGGCTGGGAAGCAGCCGCGAGAGGGAGGAAATGCCGATGAAGCACGCCGCCGCGGCCAGCGCAAGCGCGATGTTCACCGCGAGGAATATCAACTTTTTTATGCCAAGTTTCTGTGCTGTCTTCTTCATAGTTTCGTATCAAGGCCCGCTCTTACCGCGGCGTCAATATACGCGCACACCGCGGAGAAGCTTCTGTTTACATCGTTGTTTGGTATACGCACGACCTCACAGCCAAGCCCGCTAAGAAAGCCGTCCCTCTTCAAATCGTTTTCAATGCCTGTTTCTTCAAAATGCTGTGACCCGTCAAGCTCAACAACAAGCTTGGCCTCGGCGCAGTAGAAATCAACAATATAGTTCCCTATCACCTTTTGCCTGAGAAATCTTGGCCTGTAGGTGCGCAGGAATCCATACCATAATCTGCGCTCTTCCGCTGTCATGTTCTTCCTCAGGATCTTCGCATTCGGTGTCAGCTTCTTATTGTGGCAATACATAGCAGTGTACTCTCTCATGCAAAAACTTCTGCTGTACTTTCAAAGGCGGGCTGCTGCGGCAATTGATTCGCTGCACACGTATTATTGTTTGCTGCATCATGGCCCCCTTGCAAAGGGGGCTGTCGCGGGCATACTTTACGTATGACCGTGACTGCGACGGCCGCTTGCGGCATAGTCCCTTTAGGGAGAGGATTGGCTACGGTCTAGTTGCTTTAGGATGCAGGCCGCGGACATTCGGCGCAGCAATCCCTCCGGCGAAAATTTGTAAATTTTCGCCACCTCCCTTTGCAAGGGAGGCATGAGTGATGCGTCACTTTTCTGCGTGCGCTGCAATGGGAAGCACGAATGGTGCGCGAGATTTCAGTGCACTTTGTTAGGCGGCTGTGCATATTCATGGCTGCAAAGTGTACTTGCAGCTCAACGGAGGAGTGTTTCTGGCGTACTTCAAACGAACCGCCGTGCGTATCATCACATATTGCGCCATAGCCCCCTTGCAAAGGGGGCTGTCGCGGGCATACTTTACGTATGACCGTGACTGCGACGGCCGCTTGCGGCATAGTCCCTTTAGGGAGAGGATTGGCTACGGTCTAGTTGCTTTAGGATGCAGGCCGCGGACATTCGGCGCAGCAATCCCTCCGGCGAAAATTTGTAAATTTTCGCCACCTCCCTTTGCAAGGGAGGCATGAGTGATGCGTCACTTTTCTGCGTGCGCTGCAATGACGGCATGGGCAGTACATCACGCTTCTGCGTGCATACTATCAGCTCTGCGCGTCGGCCATGCGGACCATGTCGCCGTTGGCAATGGGGGCGGAGCTTGTGGTGATGACATAGTCGCCGTTGCTGAGGTCAGCCGTGACTGCGGAATTCGTATCGTCCGCGGCGAGGACCTCTATCGCAACGCGCTTTGCAACATACCTGTTGCCCAGCGGGGAGCTTTTCGCCATGACGGCGAGGACGAAGCTGCCGTTGGAGTCGGTGCGGATGGCGCTGTTGGGAATGATGAGGTCATAACGCGCGCTCTTCTGCCCGACGGACACGGTTATCTCCGAGCCGGAGGTGACGTCGCCGTCAAGGTCGAAGGTGAGAAGCTTATTCGACATGGGGTTCTTTTTATCCGTCTGAATAGTGCTGAGCGTGGCGACGATCTGATTGCCCCAATAATAATTGCTTATCGTGGCCGTGTCGCCGACGTGCAGACGCTTGGCCTGATCGTTCGTGACGGAGAAGCTGACGGTATAGCCCATATCGGGCACCTCTATGGCGCAGAGGATATCATCCTTCAGGACGGCGTCGCCCGCGGTGCAGTTGACCTCGGTCACGGTGCCGGAGACATTGGCGGTGACGGTATTCTCGTCGCCCTCGCCGGTGAGCTGCTTTATCTTCTCCTGCTGGCGCTTTATCTTATTGGAGATAGAGCCAAGCCCGGCAGACGCAGAGGCAATGGAGCGCTCATTCGTAAGCGCAGCATTGTTCAGCGCATCCATCTTGGAATTGTAATCCTCCTGCGCTTGCAGATACGCCTCATGCAGCGTATTGACGCCCTCAGTGTCAACGCCGTAGGTCTTGAGCTGTGCGGATATCGCGTTCAGCTTCAATTGCAGGGTGTTTATCGTGTACTGCAACCCTGTGATATAGGTCAGGCGGCCTGCCGCTGTCTGAAGCACTGTGCCGTCAACGCCCATCAGCGCCGCGACCTCTGCCGTTTTCAGGCGGTTTTCCTCTGTCACAAGCGCCTGCCATTCTTTCTTGGCTGCGTTAACATCATCCTCTGTCGGAAGCGTGCCGCTTCCCGACTGCGTGCCGACCTTTGCAAAGGGTCTGAAAAGGACGTTCGCCGCCGCTTCCGCGGCCGCCTCGCCCGCCTCTTTTCCTGCTTCGCCGGTGTCTGTCGTTTCAGCTGCGCCGCCGTTATTGCCGGTGTTGGTATTATCCTCGCCGCCGGGAGTTGACGGGTCGGGCGAGGTCGTGGGTGGCGCCTCCGTCGGAGACGGGGAAGGCGTCGCAATAACGCCGCTCTGCCATTCCGCGTAAAGCTTATTATACTTTGCCTCCGCCTGTGCGACCTTGCCGTTTATGAGCGTGAGCACGAGCTGCTCCGCTTCAAGCTTCTGGCCCGCGATATTTATATTTTCTTCTATGGTCTGCTTCTCCGCGAGAAGCTTCTTTACTGTTTCCGAATCACCCGGCTTTATATTTTCACTTTTTGCGTCCTGCCATGCCTTATACGCCTTTTCCATAGCTCTTTTGGACTGCTCGACCGCGTTGCGCTCATTCACGAGCGCGCTTGCTATCGGCACGCTGAGCGCGGCCTGAGCGTACTGGGTCTGGAGGTCGTCCAGCGCGGCCTTGGCCTCTTCAAGCTGGTCGCTGTCGCCGGGGCCGAGGACGAACAACACGTCGCCGGCGCTGACCTCCTGCCCGGCCTTGACCATGACGCGGCCGATGGTCTCATTCGCCTTGGCCTTGACCTTATGGCTGCCATTGGCCGCGACGGTGCCAGTGCCGCGCACCTTGGCGGTGATGGTGCCGTCCGTGACCATCTGGGTGGCGACCTCGGGCAGGGAATGATTCATTATCGTATTCGAGAAGAATGTGAGCAGAAGCAGCACCACGAGGAACACGATGGCCGCATCCTTTACCCAAGCTCTGTTTTTCGGTTTAGTTTCCATTTTTATACCTCGCTATGACGTATCTAAAAAAACATATCACAGGCGCCCGCCGGGGGCGGCGCGCGAAAGCCGTCAGCCCTTGACGCTGCCGGAGTTGGCAATACCCTCGACAAGATATTCCTCGCCGTGGAGGAACAGCAGAAGCGTCGGGATCATGTAAACCGTGGCCATTGCAAAGGCAAGGCCGATCTCGCCGGAATTTATGGACGAGAGGAACACGGAAAGCGGCTGCTGATCCGCGTCCTCAAGGAGGATGAGCGGCTGCTCGACCATGTTCCAGTAATCTATAAAGACAAGGATCGCAATGGAGTAAAGCGCGCTGCGGCACTGGGGCAGGCATATCTTGGTGAATATCTCCCACTCGCCCGCGCCGTCCACCTTGGCGGCCTCGATAAGCGAATACGGGATGCGGCGCATGAACTTCGTCAGCAGGAACACCGAAAACGGCGCGAACATGCCCGGCAGGATTATCGACCAGCGCGTGTTGAGTATCCCCAGCCACTCCGACACGAGATAGTTCGGCACGAGCGTGACCTGATACGGCATGAGCATGAGGATGACATAGAAAAAGAAGATACCGCTTCTTATTTTGCCGCGCCAGCGCGTGAAGGAATACGCCGCGACGGAGGCGATCGCCACCTGGAGGATGACGATAGGCACGACGAGGATAATACTGTTCCAGAACTTGAGAAGATAATCCGGGGATTTGACAAGGCCCGTGATATACTGCGAAAGCGTGACCTTATCCGGAATGAACTTGAGGTTGACCGTCTTTGAGACGTAGCCGCCGGAGGTGGTGGAAAAGATCATGCCGTAATTGGCCTTGATCTCCGCCTCGGACATGAAGGAGTTGGTGATGGTGAGCACCGTGGGCAGAAGAAAGGCCACGGCAAACACCAGACACAGCACGAACATCACGCCGCGGCTGAAATACCGCTTTTTCTTCATCCCTCCACATCCTTTCCGAACCAGTCCTCCGCCCGGAAGAGCAGCGCGATGAGCACGACCATGACGAGGGCCATCACGACCGCGGCGGCGGAGAGCTTCTGATAGTCAAGCGATTTGAAGGTGTTGTTCATGAAATGCTGGAGCATGTACAGCGTTTCATACGGGTAATCCCCCGTGAGCAGGTAGACCTCACGAAAGACCTTGAAGGAGTTTATAAGCGAGAGGATGGTGACGAAAAGCACCGTGGGCGAGAGATAGCGCAGCTTTATGGCGAAGAACTTGTACATCTCCCCTGCGCCCTCCACATCCGCGACCTCAAGCAGCTCCTTGGGGATATTGGCAAGGCCGGCCATGAAGAGAATCATGAAATAGCCGAGGTTCTTCCACAGAAACAGGATTATAACGACGGCCTGACTGTGCGCCGACTGGAGCCAGTCTATCTTATCCGCGCCGAAGAGCAGAAGAAATTCGTTTATCGTGCCGTTATAGTTGAAAAGCACCTGCCAGATGAGCACGACCGACGCCACAGGCACCATCATCGGACTGAGGAAGAAGGTGCGGAACTGCGACTTGAGCGGGATGCGCGCTTCCAGCATCAGCGCAAGCAGCATTGACAGCGCCACGGCCAGCGGCACAGCCCACGCGGAAAACGTGAGCGTATTCTTCGCCGCGAGCAGAAAGGCCGAATTGTGGAAGAGCTTGACGAAGTTATCAAGAAAAACGAAGTTGCGCGAGCCGACGCCGTCTATAAGCGAATAGTACACCACCACGCCGAAGGGCACGATGAAAAACACACACACGCCCAAAAGGCTGGGCGAGAGGAAGCAAAGACTCTGCGCGAAGTCCTTCGTCTTTTCATTCAGTTGTATTTTATGAGTTTTCATGCGAATAATCCGAAAGGCCGTCTACTAGATATTGTCTCACACGGCAGTATCTGCCGTCTACTAGATATTGACTTACACGGCAGTATCTGCCGTATATCTTGCATTGTACAACATGCGGCGGAGTTTTTCAATACGCGCGATGCGCCGCAAAGCTTAATTTCTGTTTAAAGTTCGGGGCGCGTCGGATGAACGCGCCCCATATGCGTTTTTGCACTCGACAGCTCAGCGCTGCTCGTTGACGTAGATATTCGCCTTGCTCTGCACGAGCTTGGCCACGTCCTCCGCCGACTTCTGCCCGGCGAAGAAGGCCTGAGACTGCTCACTGACGATGTCAAAGATGCTGTTTTCGGAGTAGTCATTGACGGCGGTGGCGGAGGTGAGCGCCGTCCAGAGCTCGTCCGCCTGCTCCTGCGAGAGGGAGTAGAACTCGACAGTCTGGCCGTTGGCCGTGCCGTAGCCGCCGCGGCTGACCTCTATCCTGTTGCCGTCCTCGTCAAGGATGAAGTTGCCGTTTGCGTCCTTCTTGTACTCGGGCGTCATGGCCTTCTTCACGAGGGCCTTATAGGCGTTTATATTCGTGGGGATGGAGTAGACGTCAGCCTGTCCCTTCTCGGTGAAGGAGTCGCGCAGGAACTGCCAGACGACGTCCTTATACGCGCTGGACGCGCTCATGGCGTAGCCGGAGTTCTTGCCGATGAGGCTGCCGGGGCGGCCGTCGGAGGTCGGGAAGCCGATATAGGTGGAGTCGCCGCCGAAGTACATGTCGTTATAGAAGATGTCGCTGATGGAGAAGATGCTGCCCATCATGAGCATCTGTTTGCCCTGCGCGATGCGGTTTTCGGTGCTGTCGTCGGGCGTGTACTCGTATTCATCCCAGTTAAAGCTTTCGGGGAACTGCGCGGCGAACTCAAGGAGGTCGGTGAACTCCTTGGAGTTGAAATTGCACTCGCCGGTGCTCCAGTTGACGAAGTCGTTCATGTCGAGATTGAGGCAGGTGCGCAGGATGCTGTCGCGCGTGGTATACACATCGAAGGGCTCACAGCCCTCGGGCATGGAGGCAAGCGCGGCGTTGAACTCGTCATAGGTCCAGCCCGGCTCGTCGCCGACGACGGAGGCCGCGCCGATGGCCGTGATGAGATAGAAGCTGGAGCAGGTGGAATACATGCCGCCGTTCACCTCAAGCGCCTCGAGCACGTTGGGGAAGATATCCTCGCGGCCGAAGTCGGGGTCAGCGTCGATATAGGGATAAAGGTCCTCCAGCAGCCCCTTCGCGGCAAGCTGGGTATAGGGCAGGCCGTTGAGGTCGATGATATCAGGAACGTTTCCGGCAAGAAGCTCGGTGGTGAGCTTGGTGAGACCGGCTGAGTAGTCCTCATCCGTATTATACTGGGAATAATCCTCGACCTCGATGCGGTACTGCTCGTTCTTGCGGTTGAAGTCGATCACGGTGCTGCGCACGTTCCAGTCGAGATACTGCGTGGCGAGGGTGATGGTCTCCTTATGCGGAACGGAGTCATAGGGCACAAGGCTGATCGTGGCGAGGGTGAGAGTGTACTCCTCGTCGGTCTGGTCGTACTCGGAAATGACGCAGACGATGCTGCCGTCGTCACGGATGAGGATGTTGTTCACATCGTCGCCGTTTATGTCGCAGTTGATCCAGTTGAAAAGGCGCGTGGACTCGCCGGTGGCAAGGTCGATGCCGTAGAAGTTTATGCCGCTGGTATAGTATGCGCCGTAATCCCCGCCGCCGGTGTAGATATTATAGGCGTCGTTGGGCAGAGACAGCTTCTCGCCGAAGGACTTGCTGTCCTCGTCAACGATCCACAGCTGGTTCCCGCTCTCGCCGGCCCAGACGTTTGCGGCAATGCGGCCGTCGCCGAGCCTGCACACGCCCTGAACATAGCCATAGTCGTTGCTTGAGACGTCGCCGTCAGATATTTTCATAGCGTCCGTGCCGTCGGTGCCGATGATGCGCACGCCGTTGTCGGTCGCAACAACGAGGCGGCCCTCGTCGTCAACGATGGAATTATAGGGGTTGAAGCCCTCGGAATCGCCCACCTCTATCTTGGCGGAGCTGAGCTCGTTGCCGTCCTTGTCCAGCGTGCGGATATACCAGCTGTTCTGATAATTCTGATACTCCCAATAACTGTCGTCGTCACGGCTGAGGTCGGCCGGGCCGTCGTACCACGATTCATAAACATTCTCGATAACGACGAGATTGTTGTCCGCCGTGACGCCCATGCCGCTGATGTCGCCGCCGGAATAGTAATCCTGCTTGTCGCTGTTATCCTCGGCAAGGGTAGGCGCGTGGTAATTGACAAGCTCACTGACGGAGCCGGAGAAGTCCACAAAGTAGAGCTTCGAGCCGTATATGTCATACTCCCCTTCATACTCGGGCACAACGCCCTCGGGGATCTCCCGCTCGCCTATCTTTTCATAGCTGGTGGCGTAGAAGCCGTTCGAGGCGAACAGGCGCGGAGCAAGCGAATACTCCATCCCGTCGGCCAGCGTGACGAAGTCCGTGCTGTAGACGTAGGCGGGGTGTTCCTCCGCCGCGGTGCTTGACGCGCCGTTCTTTCCGGCATTGTCGGAGCTGCTGCCGCAGGCGCACAGGGAAAGCGCCATGATGAGCGTCAGAAGCAGCGCAGTCATCCTCTTGAAGTTTCTTTTCATTTTGTCCTCCTGAATATAAGCATTACTAAACATTACTAAGCATTACACCTTATAACATAACCATTTTTAGCGGCACGGCGGCTTTTATTCCGTCCGCCTGTAATTGTAGACGAGCCTGCGCAGAAAAAGTTCTCATATTATGCGGTTTTTTCGGAAATTTTTCAGCGCGAGCCGCACGTGCTGTATTAGCGCAGTTAGTACGGCTGTCAGTATACCGCGCGCAGGGTGCAAAGTCAAGCAAAGCTTGCCCCCGGCAACGCTAGGGACAAGCTTATTTACACATTATTAATAGTCCTCCGTCAGTCCTCCGCCGCGCAGGTGAGCGCGCCCGTCAGGCTTTCAAGCCATGTGAGGCCGCTGCGCCGCCGGGTATCGGCAAGGGAATTGACCGAGACGCCATTGACGGAATAATCGCCGTCGAACGCGTCGTCGGAGGCGAAGGACCCGGCCGCACTTATGACATACGCCTTTCCGCCGCGCGTGCCGAGATAGAGCATGATGTGCCCAGGAAAGCCCAGCAGCGTGCCCGCGGGGAGCGCGGCGAGAGCGCGCAGCTTCTGCGCGTCCGTTTTATCCTGAAGCTCAGTGCCGCCGAAGCCCGGAAGGGCCATTATGGCCTCCGCCGTGCGCGGCAGGCAGAAGCCGAAGCAGGCGAATATCTCGTGGATGATGCCGGAGCAGTCGTTCGCGCCGTACATCCCGGCCCAGCCGTAGCGGTCGCCCAGAAACTCGAACGCGAGGCGAAGCTCATTTTCGCGCGTATAGGGGAGATATCCGCGGCTGACCTTTTCCGACACTGGGATTAGCGCGTATTCGTCGGCGATAACGCCGCCATCGCCGCGCACGGGAAGCTTCACGACGTAGCAGCCGTAGCTTTTGCGGCGGTTCACCGTCTGCGGCGCGTCCGCCGCCTTTACGAGGGGAAGCTTCGTGCCCATCGGAAGTGAGAGGGCGGAGGTCTGCGGGGAGTACGGCTCCTGCGGGAGGCGAAGCTCGCGTCCGGTGACGACGAGGAAATCCTCCGCCTCCATGCGGTCGAGCCAATCCGCCCGGTCGGGGCAGAGGGCCACGTTCTCCTTCCGCGTCCAGCCGCCGAAGCCGTACAGCATCACGTAGCACCACGCCCCGTCCGCGCTTTCGTGCAGCACGGCCAGCGGCAGATACGGCATAAGCTCAGACATGACGAGCTTGTCATAAAGCCTTTCATTTTCCGACACACCGGCGAAGTCATCCGTCGGGAAGAGCCTCAGCTGCGCGCGGCGCACGGAGTAGCCGAAGCGCACGGACACGGTATCCTGTATCGCGTCCAGCGCCCTTTGGGATGCCAGCGCCGTCCAGTAATCCGCATTCGACGGGGAACCGTTTATATACAGCGCGCCTGCGTTTTTCGGCACGGCGTGGCTTTCGATAATGGCGCGCACGACGCTGCCGGGAATGCTGTCCGGTATGTCCGTGAGGGCGCAGTGCTCCTCCCCCACGCTTATCATGGCGCTTATATCGCGGTTGAAGCGCGATATCTCCTGCGCGCTCATCACGGGCTTTGCCGCGCGGGATGCCTGTATGCCTGTGCCTATCCAGTATTCCGGCGTAAGCATATCCTCCGTCACGCCGGTGGGCAGGCGGATATATTCATCGCCGCCGCCGGCAAGCGCCGCGCCGGGAAGGAGCGTCAGGGCAAGCACCGCGGCGAGAAGGCACGCAGCCGGCCGCCTTATCATAGAAGCGCTCCCGTTTCCTTTTCCGAATACACCGCGACGCCCATGGCGCGCAGGCGTTCCGCCGCCATACCGTCGCCGGGGATGAGCGTGCCGGAGAAGGTGCCGTCGTATATCTGCCCCGTGCCGCAGGACGGGGAGTTGGCCTTCAAAAGCGCCTTTTTGCAGCCGAAGCGCCTGGCAAGCGCCTCCGCCGTCTGTGCGCCGAGGGCGTATTCCGCCGTGACGTCTCTGCCGCTGCGGCTCAGGACGCGCGCGCCAACGCGCTCACTCGGCTCCCGCGGGATGGGGAGGCCGCCCGCCGTCTCCGGGCAGACGGGTATCAGCGTATATTTCTCTCTCAGCGCGGCAAGCACGCCGTCGGGCATGCGGTTGCTGCCGCCGCTGTACTTGCACTCATTGCCCAGCAGGCATGAGCTTATAAGCAGTTTTTCCATGCTATGCTCCTTTCGCGTTTAAAAATGATGCGCTTGCGGTGAAGCGCATCATATCTTTATCTTCTCATTGAAAGGCCGAGGACCGCGCCGCATATGCCGCCGACGATGTGCGTAAGCTGCGACACGTTATCCTTGAGCGTCACGCCGTCCACTATCTCCCCGCCGATGTACAGCACCAGCACGAGGATGAGCGTCAGCGGGATGCAGCCGTTCTTCATCCCCGCAAGCGAGGACATGACTATCATCATGAAAACGATGCCCGACGCGCCGAGAAGCGCGGTGCCGGGAAAGAACAGCCACTGTATCATGCCCGAGACGAGCGCCGTGAGGAATATCGCCCAGAAGAGGGGCTTGCTGCCGTAGCGCTCTTCAAGCGCGGGGCCGATGACGAGGATCATCATGATATTTCCGATATAGTGGGAGTAGCTGCTGTGGCCCAGCACATGCAGCACGAAGCGCGGGTATGTAAGCAGATCCGTCGGGGACGAGCGGTACACCGAGAAGAGCTTCACCGTCGTCCAGCCGCCCGTGAGCTTCCCCAGCACCAGCGCTGCCAGCGACAGAAACGCAAAGCTCAGCACGACCGGGGAATTATACTGGATCTTGAGCACCCGTTTGCTCATAGCGCTTCCCCGCGCGCTTCAAGCGCCGCCTGATAAAACCTCTGCGTATGCTGGTTGAAGCAGATCATGCGCACGCGCTCTATCGCGGGGTACTCTTCAAGGCAGGCCGTTATCGTGTCCACGGCTATTTTCGACGCCTTTTCCAGCGGGAAGTGATAGACGCCCGTGCTGATGGACGGGAAGTCCACCGTTTTGCAGCCATTTTCGGCGGCCAGCGCCATGCATGAGCGGTAGCAAGAGGCGAGAAGCGCCTCCTCCCCGTGTCCGCCGCCGTGCCACACAGGGCCGGGCGTGTGGATGACATAGCGCGCCTTGAGGCGGTAGCCCTTCGTTATCTTGGCCTTGCCAGTCTCACAGCCGTGCAGCGTGCGGCACTCGGCCAGAAGCTCCGGCCCGGCGGCGCGGTGTATCGCGCCGTCAACTCCGCCGCCGCCGAGAAGAGAGCAGTTTGCCGCGTTCACTATCGCGTCAACGTCCTGCTCGGTTATATCGCCGGTGATTATCTCAAGCTTACCCATGGTCATTCTCCCCTGACGTTCACAGTCACCTTCCCATCGACTGCGGAAAGGTCTATATAGCTGATGTTCTCGCCGCGCTGCTCTATCATCTTTTCCGCCACGACGTCCTCTATCTCCTTCTGGATCAGGCGGCGCAGGTTGCGCGCGCCGTAGGTGGAGGAATATCCCTTGCCGACAAGGTGGTCAATGAGCGCGTCATCCCATGTAAGAGTCTGCCCGCGCTCTGCAAGCACGTCGCGCACCTCGCCCAGCATCAGGGCTGCGATGCCGCGGAAGTTCTCCTCCGTGAGCTGGTTGAAGCAGACGACCTCATCCACGCGGTTTATGAACTCCGGCCGCAAAAACTCGTTCAGCGCCTTCATGGCGCGCTCACGCGTCATGTCGCCGATGCTGCCGCCGAAGCCGACGGAGCCGGTCTTGCTGCTGCTTCCGGCGTTCGTGGTCATGACGATGACGGTGTTTTCAAAGTTGACCGTCCGCCCCTGCGCGTCGGTGATACGCCCGTCGTCAAGTATCTGGAGAAGGATGTTCATCACGTCGGGATGTGCCTTCTCTATTTCGTCGAACAGCACCACGCTGTAAGGCTTGCGGCGTATCTTCTCCGTAAGCTGGCCGGCCTCGTCATAGCCGACGTAGCCGGGGGGCGAGCCGATGATGCGCGACACGGCGAACTTCTCCATAAATTCGGACATGTCGAGCCTTATGAGGGATTCCGGCGAGTCGAACATATCCGCGGCGAGGCGCTTGACAAGCTCCGTCTTGCCGACGCCTGTGCCGCCAACGAAGATGAAGCTGACAGGCTTGCGCTTGACCTTGAGGCCGACGCGGCTGCGCTTTATGGCGGCGCACACGGCGTTTATCGCCTCATCCTGCCCCACGATATGCTCCTTGAGGCGCGCGTCGAGGCGGGCAAGGCGGTCATACTCATCCTCGCGGATGCTGGAGGCGGGGATCTTCGTCCACAGCTCTATTATGCGGGCGAGGTTATCCACCGTAAGCTCCGGCCTTTCGCGGTGCTTGAGGTCGTCTATCTCCTGCTGAAGCTGCATTTCCCGGCTTCTCAGCTCCGCGATGACGGCGTAGCGCTTATCCATCATCTCGTCGTTCATATCCACGCCCGCCGGGGCATCCGCCGACATGAGACCCTCGCGCTCATAGCGGATGTTGTCAAGCTCGCGCTCCTTGAGCATGAGGGAGTTTATCCCCTCGTCCTTGAGGTTGACGTCAGAGCAGGCCTCGTCGATAAGGTCGATGGCCTTGTCGGGCAGGAAGCGGTCGGTTATATACCTCTCGCTCATCAGCACGGCCTGACGGCACATCTCGTCGGATATTCGCACGCCGTGATAGTCCTCATAATAATGCGCGATGCCGCGCAGGATCTTGACGCTGTCGTCGATGGACGGCTCATTCACCGTGACGGGCTGGAAGCGGCGCTCCAGCGCGGAGTCCTTCTCGATATGCTTGCGGTACTCGGCGAAGGTCGTCGCGCCGATGACCTGTATCTCGCCGCGCGACAGGGCAGGCTTGAGTATGTTGGCGGCGTTCATGCTGCCCTCGGCGTCACCCGCGCCGACGATGTTGTGTACCTCGTCAATGACGAGAATGATGTTGCCCTGCTTGCGTATCTCTTCTATAAGCCCCTTCATGCGGCTTTCAAACTGGCCACGGAACTGCGTGCCCGCGACGAGCGCCGTCAAATCGAGCAGGAACACCTGCTTGTTTTGCAGCTTATACGGCACGTTGCCCATTGCAATGCGCTGCGCCAATCCCTCGGCAATGGCCGTCTTGCCGACGCCCGGCTCACCGATGAGGCAGGGGTTGTTCTTCTGGCGGCGGTTGAGGATCTGAATGACGCGCT
>URPU01000035.1 GCA_900549865.1 uncultured Eubacteriales bacterium | reverse complement strand
TAACCCATCAAGACGAAAAGGGCAAAAAGCGCCGGAAAGACGCGCTGTCAGGCGTATGTGCTCTTGTTAACCGAGGGTACCATTCACAAAAAATTCTGACAGGAGGAAACACAATGAACACCACGATACAGGACCTTATGACCCGCCGCAGCATACGCAAGTATAAGCCGGAGCAGATAACGCGCGAAGAGCTGGAAACGGTGCTGAACGCCGGAATGTGCGCGCCGACCGCGATGAACAAGCAGTCGCCGATAATCGTCGCCGTGCAGAACAAGGACGATATTGCGTATCTGTCGAAGCTCAACGCCGCCGTCAAGGGGATGACGGGCGACCCGTTTTACGGCGCGCCGACCGTGCTGGTTGTCCTTGCCGACGCGGAGAACGCGAACGCCGTGCCCGACGGCAGTCTTGTCCTTGGCAACCTTATGAACGCCGCGCACGCGATAGGGCTTGGCTCATGCTGGATAAACCGCGCGCGCGAGGTATTTGCCACGGATGAGGGCAAGGCGCTTCTCAAGAAGTGGGGCATAGAAGGGGATTACATCGGCGTCGGCAACTGCATTCTCGGCTATCCCGACGAGCAGCCGCAGATGAAGCCGCGCAAGAAAAACTATGTGCACTACGTGCTGTGAGTCGCGATGAACACCTACGATTTTGATGAGACCATATATGTAAAGGACAGCTCCGTCACATTTTATAAATACTGCCTGCGGAAATATCCGGGCGCGGTGTGGCGGACAGTTCCGCGGTCGCTTGTGTACGCGCTGAGATATGCGGCGGGGCGCATACGCGCGAAGGAGCTGAAGCAGCAGCTTTTTTCGTTCCTGAAATACCTCGGCGATGTGGACGCGGCTGTCTCGGCCTTCTGGGATGAGAAGTTCGGCCTTGTCGGGCAATGGTATCTTGCGCAGAAGCGCGATGACGATATCATTATTTCGGCCTCGCCCGAGTTTCTGCTTGCACCGGCGGCGCAGCGCCTCGGCGTCAGGCTTATCGGCACTGTGATGGATAAAAGAACCGGCGCAATATCCGGCGAGAACTGCCACGACAGCGAAAAGGTTCGTCGCTTCCGCGCGCAGTATCCCGATGCGCACACGGAATGCTTTTATTCGGACTCGCTTTCGGACACGCCGATGGCGGAGATCGCCGACAGGGCGTTCCTTGTTGATCACGGGAAGCTGTCACCGTGGCCGGGAAAATGAACGCATGAAAAATCACCCGAATTCCGGGTGATTTTTTGCGTATATGAATGATTGTATTGACATCCGCCATGTGATGAAATAAACTGGAAACAGTATATTCCGGTTATGCTTTTTGCGAAGGAGGGGTGAGCGTGCGCAGACTGGCAACAGGGGCTATCGCGTTTTCGGCGGCCGTCTTTGCGGCAAACTACGTTCTGCCGCTTGGCAGTCTGCTGATCTGCGCGGCAGTAATGGCCGCGCTTGGCGCGCTTCTTCTCCTGTCGCGCCGCCGCTGGCTGCGCGGGGTCGAGATCGCCATGTTCGCGGCGGCGTTGGGGCTGACTGTGTTTGCGCTTCACGCCCGGCGCACGGCGATTCCCGCGCGTGAGCTTGACGGGCAGACCGTCACGATAGATGCGACGCTTCTTGACTACCCGGATGTGTATAGCGGGTACTGCCGCGCGGAGGTACGATTGGGCGGGGAACTGCCGCATCTGAAAGCGCTTCTTTATGACAATAAGATGCAGCTTGCCGGGGCTGAACCGGGGCAGAAGCTCACCCTGACGGCGCGCCTGCGCGCCGCCGATACGCGTTACGGCAAGGATTATGACTATTACAATGCGAAGGGGATATACCTCACCGCAAGCTCAAAATCCGATATAGTGCTGACGGACGGCGGCTTTTCATTCTCCGCGCTTCCGGCCCGCGCGCGGAGCGGCGTTGCCGCGCTGACTAAGGCGATTTTCCCGGCGGACACGTCGGGCTTCATGCGTTCGGTTATGCTGGGCGACAAGAGCGCGCTGTACGATAACACGGCCTTGTATCTCGCGCTTTCGCGCTCCGGCTTTATGCACGTTGCGGCGGTGTCCGGAATGCACGTTTCCTTCCTTGTCGGATTTTTGCAGTATATCCTCGGCAGGACGCGCCGAAGCTCGCTTTTGTGCATCGCGCTGATATGGTGCTTTGTGGCGATGACCGGGGCGGGGCCGTCGGCGGTGCGTGCAGGCTTCATGCAGTCAATGCTGCTCATCGCACCCGTGGTGCGGCGCGAGAATGACCCGGCAACGTCGCTCTCGACCGTGCTTGCGCTGGTGCTTTTGCAGAATCCACATGCCGCGGCCAGTGTCAGCCTACAGCTTTCCTTCGGCGCGATGGCCGGAATTCTCTGCTTCGGCGGGAGTATAAGCGCGCTCATGTCGTCGCTCGTGCGTTCAGACAGGCTGAGGCGTGTTCTGCGCTATCCGCTTGGGGCGGCGTCCGTTTCGCTTGCCGTTATGGTGGTCACGGTGCCTATAACGGCAATACATTTCGGAAGCATTTCGGTGCTTTCGCCGCTGATGAACATCGCGGCGCTGTGGGCCGTGTCGCTGTGCTTCTGCGGGGGCTTTGCAAGCTGTGCGCTGGCGCTTATATGGCGTCCGCTGGGCGTGTGGGCGGCATGGCTGGTGTCATGGGCGGCGCGGTACATTGCCGCGGCGGCGAAGCTGGTCTCATCCGTTCCATTTGCCGTGCTGTATTTTGACAATGAGATGGCCGTGTGGTGGCTCGTGCTTACATATGCGCTTGTGCTGGTCGCAGTGTTCACAAGGGCCGGGGCAGCGTATAAGCTCATCTGTCCGGCCGCGTTCAGCGCCGCCGCGCTGGCGGTGATGCTGGTATCGGCAAGGCTTTATTATTCTCACGGCCCCGGCACGATAGCCGTGCTGGATGTCGGGCAGGGGCAGAGCATCGCCGTCATGTCCGGCGACAGCACCGTGATGATAGACTGCGGCGGCGGGGCGAAGCAGCAGCGCGCGGGCGAGACGGCAGGCGCGTATCTTTTGAGCCGCGGGCGTGATCGGATTGACGCGTTGGTGCTCACACATCTGCATTCCGACCACGCAAACGGCGTGCAGATGCTTATGGAGATGGTCGATGTGGACACGCTTTATCTGCCAATAGAGCCGAATGACGATGACGGCCTGCTGGAGCCGATATTGACTTCTGCCTCCGCACACGGAACAACGGTCGTGTATATATCCGCCGACACAGGCGTGGATTTCGGGAACATAAACCTCACGCTGTACGCCCCGGCAGAGGCCGGAGACGCGAACGAGCGGTGCATAATGTGCCTTGCGTCGATAGGGGATTACGACATGCTCGTGACGGGTGACGCGCCCGCCGCGGCGGAGCGTGAGTTCATCTCGGCGCATCCCCTGCACGACGCGGAGCTTTTCATCGCCGGACACCACGGCTCAAAATACTCCAACAGTGTGGAGCTGATCGAGTCCATCGGCGCGCACACGGCGGTCATAAGCGTGGGCTACAACAGCTATGGCCACCCGACGCAGCAAACACTTGAACGACTGAGCTATTTCGGCTATAATATCTACAGAACGGATTTGAACGGGAGCGTAGAAATACGCACAGGTTAAGCGCTATGGCTAAGAAAAACGGAAAAGAAGAAAAAAAGCTCAGCTACGTGCAGGAGCTTAAAAAGCTGAAGGAGGGCGGGCCTCAGCGGCTGTACCTCATGTACGGGCCGGAGGATTACCTTCGGGAGCAGTTCCTGCTTGCCCTCAAAAACGTCTGCATCCCAGAGGGGGAGGACAGCTTCAGCTTTAAGCGCCTTGACGGGCCGGAGCTTGACGGCACGGAGCTGGCGGAGGCGATAGACGCCGTGCCGTTCATGACGGAGCGCAGCTTCGTCGAGGTGCGCGGCGTTGATATAAACAAGCTGAAAAACGCTGACGAGTATATAAAGATACTGTCCGACATCCCGGATTACTGCACCGTGGCATTCGTGCAGAGCGCGCAGTTTGAGCCGGACGGCAGATTGAAGCTCATAAAGGCGATGAAAGAAAAGGGCTGTGAACTGCGCTTCACGCAGCAGTCGCAGGGGCAGCTTGTTGACTGGATAAGCCGCCGCTTTGCCGCGGCCGGAAAAAGCGTGGATTTTGAGGCCGTTCAGCGGCTGATATTCATAAGCGGCGATTTGATGAACAAGCTCATCCCGGAGATAGAAAAGGTTGCCGCCTACGCGAAGGACAGCAGAGTGACCGTCAGCGACGTTGAGGCCGTCGCCCATCATATCCCGGAGGCCGTTGTGTTCAGCCTGTCGGATCAGATAGCGCGGCGGAACTACGAAAGGGCGGCCGAAACGCTTGCGGAGCTGCTTTCGGATAAAAATAACGAGCCCATCGCGCTCATTGCGCTGCTCGGCACGCAGATGCGAAAGCTCTACGCGGCGCGCATCGCGCTTGAGGATGGACTCGGCATGAAGTATATAATGGATACCTGTGCGATAAAATACGATTTTCTTGCGAAGAATCTTGCAAATTCCGCGCGCGGCTTTACCCTGCCGCAGCTCAGGCGCGCGATAGAGCTGTGCGCCGAGGCGGACTATATGATGAAAAGCAGCGCCCAGGATGACGAGGGGCTGCTCAAGGAGACGGTCATGCGCATAGCGGCGGGTGAAGGCGATGCATAGCGTTAAGGAGGTCATCGTGGTCGAGGGGCGCTATGACAAGAATACGCTCAGCCAGGTCGTGGACGCCGTTATAATCGAGACCTCAGGCTTCGGCATATTCAACGACGCGCAGAAGCAGAAGCTCCTACGCACGATGGCACAGGCGCGCGGTCTGGTCGTGCTGACGGACTCCGACGGCGCAGGCTTTGTCATACGGAATTTTATAAAGGGCTGCGTTGACCCGGCCTGCGTGAAGCATGCCTACATCCCGGATGTGTACGGTAAGGAGCGGCGCAAGGCCGCCCCCTCAAAGGAAGGAAAGCTCGGCGTGGAGGGAATGCGCCCGCAGGTGATCCTTGACGCGCTTATCCGCGCCGGGGCGACGGTGGATGCGCGGCCCGCGGCGGAATCAGCGGCGCGGATAACAAAGGCGGACATGTACAAATGCGGCCTCAGCGGCGGCACCGGCAGCCGCGAAAAGCGCGCGGCGCTCATAAAACGGCTTGACCTTCCGGAGAAGCTTTCCGCCGACGCGCTGCTTGACGTGCTGAACGCGATAATGACGCGGGAGGAGTTCTTCGCGCTTGCGCTGTAGCAGCGCGCGTCAGATGCTTGCGTCCTCTATCAGCACCGAAAACAGCACGCCGATGAGAAGTATCGCCTGCGCGGTCTCATTCAGGCCGTTTGCAAGCACGTACAGCTCGTAGTTTTCATTCATGCTGCCGTTCCATTCCACAAGCAGCATGAACGCGCACAGAAGCAGCACTGCGCAAAGCTGTATTGTGCGGATGAATATGTACCATGCCTCCGGACACATGCCCAGCATTCTACGGATTATTTTTGTGATCATCATAATGCAGCACCCCGGACTTATTGTAAAGCCCGGGGCATTTCTATGCAATGAACATATTCTGGAATGATGTTTTTACCGGCTTCGTTTCATGCGGCCGGGGCGGGAAGCACCTGCGCGCCCGGCTCCTCCGTGCTCAGGCGTTTGTCTGAAACTCTGTTTTCAGAGTAGTTTATATCCCAGTTGCGCCCCGTCAGCGCCCAGCTTTCAGGCGCGGCGGCATCGCCGTTTATGCAGACCTCGCGCAGCGCTATTTCGCCGTCGATATCGCTATAGAGCGAGGAATAGTAATAAAGCCTCTCGCGCGGGCTGTCCTCCGGAATATCGTATGCCGGCGTGCCGTACGCGCCGTCGTCACCGCCGAGGGCGGCAATAACGGTTGAAAACAGGTCGTCATGACTCACAGGCGCGTCCGATGTCACGCAAGCCCGGCTGCTGTCGGCTCCGGCCGGTTTTACGAGCATGAGGCAGGCCGCCGTTTTCGGCGGGTCAAGCTCATTTCCGCCGCCGGATTTCCCGTGGTCAGCTGTGATGATTATTGTGGAGCTGTCGTATATGCCCTGTGTCTTCATCTGGGCAAAGTATTCCTTGAGTATCTTGAAGTCGCCGCGCAGCGCCTGTGCGGGTGTCGGTGCGCCGGCAAGCTGTGCGTTTTCGTCTATGAAACAGCCCGGGTGTGCGCCCCACAGATGGAAAAAGCGGAACGACGAGGAACTGCCGCGGTCTACATCTATCCCACTGTTCATCAGGTCGTCGTAGAAAATATTGTCGTTCATGTAATACGTGCCATTCGGAAGTGGTTTGAGGCAGCTTCCGTCTATATACGCGGCGTCATATTTAAAGCTCTCCTTTATGATATAGGGCGCGGCGCGGTACATGCCCACATCGGCCGAGGCGCGTATGACGCCGCCTATATCAAGGGCGGACAGCTTGGACGAGTCGAAAACATAAAAGTTGTCCATATCGAAGAAAGCGCTGCTGCCAACGTAATTGCTGGTTGTATATATCCGCAAATCGTCGCAGAGCGAAGCAAGGTCGCGCCAGAATGCGGAACCGGCAAACGAATCGTTGACGTAGTCATAATATGGTTTGTTAAAATAGCAGCGGTTCTGTGTGAGAAGATACGTTATGGACGGGTATGTGCGGCTGTACGCGCTGGTCGCATTGGGATAGTATGTAAAGCCGTCAAGCCCGCCGAAAAGATCCGGATTCTGTGCAAGCGCCTCATTTACATAGTCCCCATCGCTGGTATCAAGAATGAAATACAGCACGTTATTTTTCGCTGAGAGGCTGAATGCGCCCTCGCTTGTAAAATATGCGTTTTTTCTGTCGTTGGCGGCAAAGTCGGTCGAAAAGCATAGGGAGACGCAGCCGCTCATCTGCATCACGATACAGGCCAGCGAGAGAAGCGCTATCACCTTGGAGAAACCAGCAGACTTGGCCTTCTTGGCACAATCGGCGCGTGCGGCGAAAACTGCTGTCGCCAGCACAAGCCATATGATGAGATTTATGGCACATGTTGCGGCACTGTACCCAGCCTCATCACCTGTCAGAGAAATCATTTTTCCGTTCAAAAGCAATGACTGCACATAGAAGCACAGCCCAACGGCAAACAGCGCCGTTTGAATGACGGAGCTTAGCTTTTCCGGGAGAAGGCTGCACAGCAGCGCAAGCACGGCGGCGCATACAAGCGAGAAAACGAGCAGTATCCACCATATATGCCTGACGGAAAACGAAAAGTCGATATAATTGCCGAGATAAACCTCCATCGGCGCAAAGAAGCATACCGTAAGAAAAATGAAGGAGTACACAGCAAAATAAATAACAGCGTCTTTCTTTTTTGATCTCATTAGCAGCTCAACTCTTTCCGGTTTCACTTGATTTGTTGTATGTAATATACCACAGCCGGTACATGAAAACAACTTTTTTGTATGACTCGGCCGATAAAAGCGGGGATGCGCGCCTGTTGACAAGCATCCGTGCAAATAGTATAATACTGCACAATACGTAACAAATGATTTGAAACGCTTGACATGTTAGCGGCGCATAAGCGCCGATTAAAATAATAGTTGACAAAGGAACAGAGAAATATGAAAGAAGAGCGGTTTTTCATAAACGATATTCCCACCGTGGTTTACGGCGGGGAGGCTGAACGCGTATTTATTTTCCTGCATGGGCAAGGCGGCAATAAGGAGGAGGCTGCGCGCTTTGCACAGACGGCGGAAAAGTACGGTTATCAGGTGCTCGGCGTTGATCTGCCGGAGCATGGGGCGCGCAATGACGTGGCGAAGCTTCTGCCGTGGGTCGTTGTGCCGGAGCTGCGCGCGGTGATGGAATATGCAAGGATCCGCTGGGCGCATGTGTCGGTGCGCGCAATAAGCATCGGCGCATGGTTTTCCATGCTTGCCTTCAGCGGAGAGGTGATAGAGAGATGCCTTTTCTCCTCGCCGCTTTTGGATATGGAGGACATGATAGGGAACATGATGCGCTGGGCGGGCGTGACGGAGGCACAGCTTGAAGCGGCGCGCGAAATACCGGCGGCTTCGGGGCAAACGCTGTCATGGGATTATCTTTGCTGGGTCAGACAGAACCCTGCCCACGCGCTGTGCCGCACGGCGATACTCTATGCCGCTGGGGATGAGCTGATACCGCGCTGCGTTATCGACGCCTTCACTGCGGCAAATGATTGCGCGCTGACGGTGTACGACGGCGGACAGCACTGGCTGCACACGGCGGAGGAGCTTGACTTCATGCGCCGCTGGGAGGAAGCGGAGCTTGAAAAGCCATTGACCGGGAGCGATGGAGTGGAAAAGTCATGAATAGAAAGATAGGAATGTACAGCGCCGCTGTCAACGCGGCGTCAGTGCTGGCGTTCGCAGTGTTCATGCTGACAGGGTGTACGCATGGATGCTATTTCGCGTCCATGTTCATCGCGTTCAGCTTTGTGCCCATGATGTGCGCATACGCCGGTGCCGCTGCGGAGGAGCGGAAAACGGCGGGCTATACCGCCGCTGCTTTCTCCGCGGCATATGCGGCCGTGATACTGCTTGTGTACTTCGCACAGCTTACGACGGTGCGCTTCGGCGGACTGACTGAGCAGGCGCAGGCGCTTCTTGACTTTCAGCAGATGGGGCTGTTTTTCAGCTTTGATCTGCTTGGTTATGCGCTTATGGCGCTTTCCACATTCTTCGCGGGGCTTACTCTTGATGCGCAGACTGCTTCGGAAAAGTGGCTGAAGGCGCTGCTTTTGATCCACGGCGTGTTTTTTATAAGCTGTCTGGCGGCACCGATGCTGGGCATATTCACGGCCGGCGGCCCGGCATGGATCGGCGTCCTCGTGCTGGAGTTCTGGTGTGTTTATTTTTTCCCCGTGGGTGTGCTCTCATTCTGCCGCTTTCGCGCAATGAAAAGAAATTAACATGAAACGTATAAAAACCGTAAATTTTCGCTTTTGAAAATTTACGGTTTATCTATAAAATTCAAATATGAAAGTGATACCATAACAGTTACGTTATTGGCATTGGCACACGGCGCGTGATGTGCGCGGTACACCGGTATGCGAAAAACAGACCCGGAGATCCGTTGAGATGTCCGAGTCTGTATGGCACTCCCGGCGCGATTCGAACGCGCGACCTTCCGCTTAGGAGGCGGATGCTCTATCCTGCTGAGCTACGGAAGCATAGCTATCAAGCTTTCACATTCTACCGCAGATTTGCCTTTGTGTCAACAGATGAATTTATTTTACCTCAAGAGGGGAATGCAATGCTCAAACTTAAGGATATAAGAAAGGATTATCTTGCGGGTGATTCAGTCGTCCACGCGCTGAAGGGGATAGATCTTGAATTCCGGGAAAACGAATTTGTTGCGATACTGGGGCATTCCGGCTGCGGAAAGACGACGCTGCTGAATATTATCGGCGGCCTCGACCAGTATACCTCCGGCGACCTTGTGATAAACGGCAAGTCCACGAAAAATTTCACGGACGGAGATTGGGATACATACAGGAACCATTCCATCGGCTTCGTTTTTCAATCATATAACCTCATCCCTCATCAGACGGTGCTTTCAAATGTTGAGCTTGCGCTGACGCTTTCCGGCGTCGCCCCGGCGGAACGCAGGGCACGCGCGATAGACGCGCTTAAAAAGGTCGGCCTTGGTGAGCAGATATATAAAAAGCCCAACCAGATGTCCGGCGGGCAGATGCAGCGCGTCGCCATTGCGCGCGCCCTCGTGAACGACCCGGATATACTTCTGGCGGATGAGCCGACCGGCGCGCTGGACTCCGATACCTCCGTGCAGATAATGAATATCCTCAAGGAGATATCCGAGGATAAGCTTATCATCATGGTCACGCACAACCCGGATCTGGCGGAGGCCTATGCCAGCCGCATAATCCGCATAAAAGACGGCCTTATAGTGGGCGACAGTATGCCATATGATTCCGGCCGGGAGGAGCAGCCGCAGGTTGAACCCGGCAAGAAAAAGACCTCCATGAGCTTTTTCACGGCGCTGGCGCTTTCGACGAACAACCTGCTCACAAAAAAGGCGAGAACCATATTGACGGCCTTTGCCGGCAGCATCGGCATAATCGGCATCGCTCTTATAATGTCGCTGTCAAACGGCATACAGAATTATATCGACAAGGTGCAGGAGGACACGCTGTCAAGCTATCCGGTCACGATACAGGCCGAAAGCTATGATATGAGCAGCATGATGACCTCGCTCATGGGCGTGCATTCTGAGGCGGAGGAAAACAAGCACGAGAATGACGCCGTCTATTCCAGCACCATATTGTACGACATGATGAACTCGATGATATCCGCGGACAAGGAGGTCAACAACCTCAAGCCGTTCAAGGAGTTCCTTGAAACGGATCCGGAGATCGGGCAGTATATAAGCTCGGTACAGTATTCCTATGACCTTGATATGAACCTCTATGCAAGAGACGTGGATGATAACATCGTCAAGACGGATATCACGGAGCTTTTGCAGAACGCGATGAGCCTGACCTTCGGCGGGGATTACAGCTCATACTTCTCCACCTTCGGGCAGTATTATTCCGTGGCCGACGCGTGGCAGGAGATGCTTCCGGGCGAGAACGGAGAGCTTATCAATCCGCTGCTCAAGAGCCAGTACAACCTGATATACGGCCACTGGCCCGAAAACTATGATGAGGTCGTGCTGGTCGTAAATAAAAACAACGAGGTCTCTGACCTTGTGCTGTACGCTCTCGGTCTCAAGTCCAACAGCGCGCTGGCGGACGATATGCAGGCGTTCATGGATCAGGAAAACCTCAACACGGAGCTTGAGAGCTGGAGCTATGAGGACATATGCAGCCGCATTGTGCGCTACATCTACCCCGCGGATCAGTACAGCTATGACGAGGAGACGGGCGAGTATGTTGATCTTGCCGACGAAGAGCTTGGCCTGCGCACGCTGTACAACAACGGCATGGATGTGAAGATCTCAGGTATAATACGGCAGGATGAGGACGCGGTCTCCGGCATGATGAGCGGCTCCATCGGCTATACTCATGCACTTGTTGAGCATGTCGTCAACGAGGCGAAGAACAAGGACCTTGTCAAGCGCCAGCTTGAGGATACAACGCATGATGTTTTCACCGGTCTGCCCTTCCTTGACGACAGCGACGAGGCGTTTTCCAACTCCCGCAAGACAGAGGCGGCAAAGGATTACATCGCCGCGGCCAGCGACAAGGAGCTTGCGGATGTGTACGTCAAGTATATGAGTGTGCCTGAGGACGATTACGTGCAGGATCTCATAGATGAGCAGATGGCGGATATGACCAGAAGCGACATAGAGGATATGGTGCTGAAATATTATCCCGAGTATTCCTCGATGCTCAGCAAGATGGACGACGACACGCTGTTTGATTACGTCGGCCAGATGATAGGCGAGCAGGTGAAGCAGCAGTACGCCGCCCAGATGGAGGCCATGTACAGAAACCTGCCGGACGATAAGCTTGCCGATGAGTTTGAGCTGCTTGCGCTGGAGGACGACGATTACCTCTGGATATACAACAACGCCATGCCGCCGGTATACTCGGATTCCACCCTCAAGGACAATTTGAAAAAGCTTGGCTACGTCGATCTTGACAGCCCCAGCATCATCAACATATACGTTTCCACGTTTGAGGATAAGGACTCCATTGCCGACGCGATAGAGCGCTATAACGACAGTGTTTCGGATGACGACCAGATAAGCTATACCGACTATGTGGCGCTGCTTATGAGCTCCATCACGACGATCATAAACGTGATAAGCTATGTGCTTATCGCCTTTGTTGCCATTTCGCTTGTCGTTTCGTCCATAATGATAGGTATTATCACATATATCAGCGTGCTTGAGCGCACGAAGGAGATCGGCATACTGCGCGCGATCGGCGCGTCGAAGAAGGACGTATCCCGCGTGTTCAACGCGGAGACGTTCATCATCGGCCTTGCGGCGGGGCTTATCGGCATATTCATGACGGTGCTTTTGAATATTCCCATCAACATCATCGTGCATGACCTGACCGGCATAATGTCACTCAAGTCGGAGCTTCCGATGGTGGGCGGCGCGGCACTCGTGCTTATAAGCGTCGGCCTGACCTTCATCGCCGGCCTTATCCCGTCCAGCCTCGCGGCGAAGAAGGATCCCGTCGAAGCCCTGCGGACGGAGTGAGCCGCACTATAAAACAGCATATGGCAAAAAAATCCCCCATCCGGTCTCCAAACCGGATGGGGGATGAGCTTTACATACCTTCTATTTCTTTGATGTTGTATTCGTTGCCGGTGACAAGGAAAGTGTTCGTGCTGTGACAGTGCGGACACTCCTTGGCAAACTCGACCGTCGGATAGGTCTGCTTGCAGTCCTGACAGAAGGTGACGGCGGGAAGCGTTTCGATCTTCAACTCCGTCTCCTTCAAAAGCTCGGACTTCTTGCGGGCATACAGCCAGAAATCAGCGAGATAGGAGGGCACGATACCGCTGACCTCGCCGACCTCAAGCGTGACGGAGGCGACCTCCGTCAGCTTGTTTTCAGCGGCGATCTTTTCTACGGTATCAATAACGTAAACAATAGTACCAAGTTCGTGCATTACTTCTTCTTCCTGTTACGAAGGATCTTTACCTCGCGCTTGATGGTGTAGGGGAGGATGGCCTTGAGCTTGTCCTCTGCCTTGTACATGGTGGAAGCCTCGGGGATATCGCGGCTGAGGTGTATCGCGTCAAACTCGCAGCGGGTGGTGCACAGGCCGCAGCCGATGCACTTGTTTTCATCGACGACCGTCGCGCCGCAGCCGAGGCAGCGGGAGGCCTCCTTCTTCACCTGCTCTTCGGTGAAGGTCAGGCGGGCGTTGGCAAAGGACTTGGCCTTCGCGGCGTCCAGACCCGGAACCTGACGCGAGCTGTTGTCGAAGCTCTCGACCGGGATAACGACGTCATCCTTGTTCAGCTCGATGAACTGACGGCGATTGCGGGCGAGGGTGAGGCTCTGGCCGGGGTGCACGTAGCGGTGCAGGGACTCGGCAGCCTCGCGGCCGGCCGCGATCGCGTCGATCGCAAACTTCGGCCCGGTCAGCGCGTCGCCGCCGACGAAGATGTCGCTCTGCGCGGTCTGAAGTGTGACGGGGTCGGCAATAATGGTGCCGTTCTTGTTGAAGGTCATGCCCTCGGGCGCAATGCCGCCGAGATCGACCTTCTGGCCGACTGCGCTGATAACGGAATCGACCTCGATGGTCTCAAACTTGCCGGTGCCGACGGGCTTTCTGCGGCCCTTCTCGTCGGCCTCGCCAAGCTCCATAAGCTCGACCTTGAGTCCGGTGACCTTTTCGCCGTCGCCGAGTATCTCCACAGGCGCGCAGAGGAAGCGGAATTTGACGCCCTCTTCAACGGCCTCTGCGACCTCCGCCTTGTCCGCGGGCATTTCGGCCTCACTGCGGCGGTAAACGACATAGGTCTCCTCCGCGCCGAGGCGAACAGCGCTGCGGCAGACATCCATTGCGACATTGCCGCCGCCGATAACGGCGCACTTTTTGCCGACAGCCGGTTTCTTGTCGAGGTTGACCTCACGCATGAACTCAACACCGCCGTATACGCCCTTGAGCGCCTCGCCGGGGATGCCGAGGGAAGAGGACTTCTGTGCGCCTATGCCGAGGAAGAACGCCTTGTAGCCCTGTGCGCGCAGCTCATCGAGAGTGACGTCCTTGCCGACCTCAACACCGCACTTGAATTCAACGCCCATTTCGCGCAGAACGTCTATCTCCGCGTTGACGACGTCCTTCCCCAGACGGAAGCTGGGGATGCCGACGGTCAGCATGCCGCCGGGAACCTCGTTCTTTTCAAACACAGTGACCTTGTAGCTCATGTTGGCAAGGTAGTATGCGCAGCTCATGCCGGCGGGGCCTGCGCCGATGACGGCGATGCGCTCGTCATAATTATCAAGCGTTTCGCGGTGCGTGCGCTTTGCCGGAACGTAGCGCGTCTCGGCGTGAAGCTCCTGCTCGGCGATGAACTTCTTGATCTCGTCGATCGCAATGGGGTCGTCGATAGTGCCGCGCGTGCAAGCGGCCTCGCAGCGGCGGTTGCAGATACTGCCGCAGACGGCGGGGAAGGGGTTGTCCTGCTTTATCAGCTTCAGCGCGTCAAGATACCTGCCCTCGGCGGCCATCTTGATGTAGCCCTGCACGGCGATGTGCGCGGGGCAGGCTGTCTTGCAGGGAGCCGTGCCGCTGTCATAGCAGTTTATCATGTTGTTGTCGCGGTAATTCTCGTCCCACTTCTCCGGACCCCACTTGGTGTCGTCGGGAAGCTCATGCTTGGGATAGACAACGGGGCCGTCCTTGGTGCACAGCTTCTGGCCGAGCTTTGCAGCACCGGCGGGGCACACCTCGACACACTTGCCGCAGGCCACGCACTTTTCCTTGTCAACGTGCGCAATGTACGCGCTGCGGGACATATTGGGTGTGTTGAAAAGCTGGGACGTGCGCAGGGCGTAGCAGACGCCGGGCGCGCAGTTGCAGATGGCGAATATCTTATCCTCGCCGTCGATATTGGTTATCTGGTGGACATAGCCCTCCTCTTCGGCGCGCTGGAGGATCTCCATGACCTCGTCATAGGTCACGGTCTTGCCGTCTTTGCCGGTCTCGTCGCAGTATCTTGCGCAGTCGCCGACAGCGATGCACCAATGATCCTCAATATCGCCGGAGCCTTCTCCGCGCATACTCTGCGCACGGCGGCAGGAGCACACACCCACGGAGTAATAGTCGTATTTTTTCAGCCAGTGAGAAAGATGCTCAACACTGACGGATTTGGAGTTTGCGGGGATCGCCTTTTCAACGGGGATGACGTGCATGCCGACACCAGCGCCTCCGGGAGGCACCATCGGTGTGACCTTCTCAAGCGGAAGGCGGGTCATGGCGTTGAAGAAATCACAGACCTCGGGATGCTCATCGACGAAGCCCTTGCGCATGTTGAAGAATTCGGCCGCGCCAGGAACGAACAGCGGCAGAACATACTGCTTTTCATGCTGCGGGTTTTCCCAGTTCCACTCGATAAGGCCGACGCAGCCCATCTCGTGCAGCTTGGCCTCAAGCTTTTTAAGGTCCGTCCAGCCGGAGGTCTTTGAAACCTGCGCCAGCGTCTGCGGCACGCGCTGCGGCATACTCAGCGCGATATCCACCATCTCGTCGTCAAGCACGTTCACGAGGCCCCAGTATTCCGGGCTGTCCTTCGTCAGCTTTTCAAGGCCGAGCTTGTAGGGAATGCGGTCGGTCATCTTTTTGCCGAGGGCAAAGAGCTTTTCTTTGTTTGTTACCATGTCAGTCTCCTTTATATGTAATTTTTATCGAAAAATTGTCTCACTTGTTTATACAATAACATATATATTGCGGCTTGTCACTAGACAATTTTTCGGCAGGTCAAGGGAGACGCCACAAAATGTGCCGGAAGCGGATTATAAAGAGCTTTGCCCTGCGACGTCGCTGATTACCGCAGAAAAAAGCCCTGCTGCTGTTTGCCGCGTCATACCTCTTGATGTTTGCCGAGGCTTTTTTCGTAAAGTATTTTGACCTTGCCAGAGCAAACGATATGTATATCTTTCTTGCGCCCTCGACCTACCTTGCCTTTGGACTTCTCGTGAATTTCCGCATGACGGGCAGGGGCGGCGCTTACAGAACGCTTAGGGCTCTCAGCGCCCTGATATACTACTCGCATCTCTGGATATTGAGCCTTGTCGGCATATTCTTGAATTTGATAGGATTTCAAGCCGGAGTGACCTGCCTGCCGTTTATGCTGACGGTCATTGGCAGCGCGGCTTTCTCCTATGCGGTTTACAGGCTTTCCAAATTCCCATTCTTTAAGTGGCTGAAAATACTGTATTCCTGAACCTCATCCGGTTCAGAGCTTCCTAAACCGGAAAACTATCCCCCGGCGGCGCAAAATGCCGCCGGGGGATAAGGTATGCTCACCATAGCGCGGAGGGAAAATCTGAACAGAGGAGAGGGCAGTGCATCAGTAGCGCGCAGACTGTATTTTTGCTGCCGCATTGAGAAGAAAGCACTTGCATTGAACACCTTTTCATGTATAATATAAATAGAGAATAGAACACAAAACTGGGCAATTTTAGTAAAGAAAAGGAGATGCAGATGAAAAATTATGCCAAAATATTTGTGAGCTTCGCGCTTGCTGCCGCGCTGCTCCTTTCTATGGGCAATGCAGCCTTTGCGGAGGAGAAAAAAACCCTGACAGGGAAAAACACGGATAATTCGCAGCCGCTTGTCGGCGGAACGGATGCAGAGACCGACAAGGACGATGTACCGATCGAGAATGTGGGCTTTGGTTATGGGATTCCCGACCCTCAGCGTGTTGACAGACATGAGCTTGGCGGGGAGGATGTCACCATAGAGGGCGTGAGCTATGATGTGTGGCTAGAGCCAAAGGATATATATATCCATCAGGCAGACCTTGTCGCCGCGAAGTTTATCCGCGAATGTCGTGAGGATATAGAGAAGGCGGGCGTGGATATTGAAAAGCTGTACATCAAGCAGGGGCTTATCTATACGGGCGAGGAGGGATTAAGCTCTAAGGAGCAGCGCGAGATAAACATCACCGTTGCAGAGCTTCAGAAGGCAGTCGGAATAAAGCTTCAGGTTGGGGATATGTTTGACGTCGGAAATGGCGCGGACACTAAGCTGCGCCTCGTGGTCTCCGGATTCATCGCCCCAAGCGGTGAGGAACGGACACAGAAGGACGAGGTATACATTATCGAAGGCGATATAGTTGTCAATATTCCAAGCAACAGATAAGCTGAAATGTTAGACAGTCCGGCTCAGAAATCACGGAAAAAACCGCGGCTGAGCCGGAGACAGCAATCCCCGGAGCTTGCGCCCCGGGGATTGCTGTATGCCTATCGCTGTTCGTTCACGTATATATTTGCCTTGCTCTGCACGAGCTTTGCGACCTCGTCCGCGCTCTTCTGTCCGGCGAAGTACGCCTGCGCCTGCTCCGTGACGATGTCAAGAATACTCATGTCGTAATTCAGCAGCTTTGTCGTTGTCGTTGCCAGCTCTTCAATGGCCGCGGCGCGCTCTTCCGTGATGCCGCTGTATATTTCGGTGTAGTTCGTGCCGTCATACATCCGGCCGATTACGCGGCGGATGCGCTCCCCATTGGCGTCGAGCTTGTAGTTGCCGTTGTCGTCCTTCTCATACTCGATGACCTTTGCCTCGTCCATAAGCTCGTTAAAGGCGGCAATGTTGGTCGGCAGGCAGTACAGATCAAGCTGGTAGTCCTTCGTGAGGAAGGTGCGCAGGAACTGCCATGCCGCGTCCTTGTCGGCACAGGTGCTGGACATTGCAAGGCTGTCCACGCCGGTCAGCACGCTTCCGGGCTCACCGGTGCTGTTGGGGAAGCCGATATATGTGACGTCTGTGCCGAAAAGACTGTCGCTGCTGTAGTCGTTCAGCGTGACGACGCTGGCCTGCATAAGCATCTGAAGCCCGCGCGGAATGCGATATGCGGCGGTGTCCTCCTCGCTCGTTTCATAGTTTTCCATATCTGCGTTGGAGGGGAACTGATCGCAGAACTCAAGAAGCTGCTTGAAAGCGTCGCTGTCGAAGTTACATTCACCCGTGGACCAGCTCATATACGTGTCCATATCTATTGCGACGCCTATCGAAAGCATGGTCTCCTTCGTGAAGGAATAGTCCAGCCCGATGCAGCCCTCCGGCATGGTGCTGAGCGCGGAGTAATAATCGTCATACGTCCAGCCCGGCTTGTCGCCGACGACGGAGCTTGCGCCCGCGGCTGTGATGATGCCGAAGCCGGGCACAGCGGCGTACAGACCGCCGTCAAGCTCATATGCCGAAAGCACGTTGGGGAAAAAGTCGTCGCGGTCAAGCTCCGGGTCTGCGTCGATGTAGGGGTAAAGATCCTCCAGCAATCCCTTTGCCGCGAGCTGACTGTACGGCAGATCGGTCAGGTCGATGATATCCGGCACATTTCCTGCCATTATCTCAGTGTTGAGCTTGGTGATGGCATCCATGACGTCGCTGCCGCCGGTCATCTCGTAGTAATCCTTTAAGTCAATGTGATATTTATCGCTTGTGCGGTTGAAGTTTATGACAAGATCCATAATGTCATAGCTTCCTAAAACCGTAGCAAGCGTCAGGTGCTCCTTCTGCGGCAGAGACTCATACGGCACCTTCGTCAGCGTGACAAGGTCGGAATCATATGTGCCGCGCCTGTCGTTATAATCCGCTGAGAAGCAGTGTATCTCGCCGTCCGTGCCGACGTTTATCTGCGTGAGATTGGTGCTGTTGACGTCGCAATCGACCCAGCTGAAAAGCGCGTCGGCGCTCTCGGTCTCAAGGGAATAACCAAAGAAGCTCGTGCCGCCGGGATAGTAAAAGTCGTAATCGCCGCTTCCGTCATAAAGCTCATTCGCGTTGTCGGGGAGCTCGTATGCCTTGGATCCAAGCTCGTGCGAGCCGCTGTCGATAAGCCGCATTGAGATCGACTGGCCGTCCTCATACATAAGCACGCCCACTTTGCCGCTGCGCACGGTGACAAGGTCGTAAACATACCCGTTGATATCTATCCTGTATACCTTTTCACCATCGACCGTGAACGCGGCGAGGCTGCTGCCGGTGTTGATGACGACATTGCCGTTTTTGTCAAGGGCGATGCCGCCGATATAATCATCGTCGGAAAGCTCCGCAATGCCGTGGGAAAGCTCGGCACCCGTGGCGTCAAGCGTGCGGATATAGTTGACGGAGCCGCTTTGGGCGTAGTTGAAATAGTCCGGGTCGTCGGCCTTTATGTCGTCGGGTGCTTCGGAGTAGGCCGTGTATACGCGCTCAAGAAGCACAATGTTGCCGTCTTTATCAAGCACGGCAGCCTCCGGCATGGTGCTGGAGATGTAGTCGCGCTTGCCCTCGTTTCCGCTTTCATCCTTCATGGGAACGTAGTTTTCAAGCTGCGTCTGCGTGCCGTCAAAGCTGATGAATATAAGCCGCGGCTCATATATGTCATACTGCCCCTCGTACTCGGGCACAGCGCCGTCAGGAATGTTCTCCCCAACCTTCTCGCGCGTTGCGACGTATATTCCGCTGTCATTCATGACGAGCGGCGCAATGCCGTCAGGCATATTGGATGTGAGGTTTTTGAATTCGGCCTTGTAGGCAAACTCCGGTGCGGGCGTCGCCTCGGCCTTGGCGGACGTGTCCTTTGCCGCGGTGCTTCCGCTGTCCGTGCTGCCGCAGGCCGCAAGCGAAAGCGCCATGGCGAGCATGAGCAGCAGCGCAATGATCTTCTTTGTCGGTTTTCTCATTAAAGTCCTCCCGGCGGCTGTGCCGCCATTTATTTTCACCCGCTGCGCGGGGATCGAGCATGGAGAGTATAGCATACGCGCCGTGGAGATACCATTAATATTTATTGAAGTTTTTTTAACTTGCGATTAAAGCGCCGGACGTGATTTTCCCCTTGCGAAATCGCCGTGATGCCTGTATAATTCTTATAACGCTTCCGGCGGGAAGCATGACAGTAATACAAAAAATGAAAGAGGTATTGAAATGAAAAAAATTCTGGCTTTGGTTCTGTGTGCGGTGCTCACGTTCGGCGCGATGTCCCTCACGGCCTGCGGCAGCGCCGCGCCCGCGGCTGAAAGCGGCGCCGGTGCGGATGACGGTGCGCTGACCGTCGCGGTAGTCGTTGCGGGCAAGTTCGGCGACAGGTCGTTCTATGACTCTTCAAAGGAAGGGCTGGACAGGCTCGTGGCGGACTTTGGCGTTGCGCCCATCACCATTGAGTGCAACAATGAAAATCATGACATCCAGATGAAGAACGCCGCGGAGAAGGCGGACGTTGTCGTCTGCGTCGGCTGGGAGTTCTACAATGTGGAGAGCATCGCCCCCGACTATCCCGAGGTGAAGTGGATTTGGATAGACAATGCGACCGAGAACCCCGTTGAGAACATTCTCAACATCACCTATGCCCAGAATGAGGGCTCCTTCCTCGCGGGCTATATCGCCGCGGCGGTGTCCGAGTCCGGCGTTATAGGTGCTGTCGGCGGCGAGGACGCGGACACGATAAACGACTTCATCGTCGGCTATGAGCAGGGCGCGGAGTACTACGGCAGCCAGAACGGCAAGGAGATAAAGACCGTCAAGAATTACTCCAACACCTATGACGATCCTGCTGTCGGCAAGGACTGCGCGATAGCGCTAAACGAGCAGGGCGCGGATGTTATCTTCCAGATCGCCTCCGCCTGCGGCGACGGCGTGTTTGAGGCGGCAAAGGAGCGCGGCTTCTATGCCATCGGCGTTGACAGCGATCAGAAGTACATCGACCCCGACGTTATTATCTGCTCGATGAAGAAGGAAGTCGGCAACTCCATATACTATGCCATCTCGCAGCTCATAGCGGGCGATACGTCTCTCTGGGGCACCACTTGGACTGCCGATATGTCCACCGGCTATGTCGGCATCGGCTACGGCGATGACGGCGCACCCCAGCAGGTTCCGGACGAGGTCAAGGCCGAGGTCGAGCAGCTTGCGGAAAAAATAGTTTCGGGTGAGATAAAGGTCGATACCACCCGCTGACATATCTGCGTTATGCAAAAAATCATGGCGGTGCGGCTATCATGCCACGCCGCCTTGTTTGAATGAGGGGTATCTGTGGAAGAGTTTGCAGTACAATTCAGGCATGTGAGCATGGAATTTCCCGGCGTTCTCGCAAATGACGACATATCGCTGGACATACGGTGCGGTGAGGTGTTTGCCCTCGTCGGGGAGAACGGCGCGGGGAAGACCACGCTGATGAACATTCTCTATGGTATAAACGAGCCGACGGACGGGCAGGTGTTCATACGCGGCAGAGAGCTGGACGAGTTCAGCCCCAGAAGGGCGATAGAGCTTGGCGTCGGCATGGTGCACCAGCACTTCATGCTCGTGCCGTCGTTCACGGCGGCGCAGAATATCGTGCTCAGCCGTGAGCCGAAGAAGCTGGGCGTCCTGTTTGACAACAGGGCGGCGGAGGCCGCGGCAAGAGAGCTTTCGGAAAAATACGGCCTGTTGGTGGATCCCACGGCAGTTGTCGGGGAAATGAGCGTCGGCCTTCAGCAGCGCGTGGAGATTTTGAAAACGCTGTACCGCGGCGCTGACATCCTGATACTGGACGAGCCGACGGCGGTGCTCACGCCGCAGGAAACGGAAGAGCTTTTTAAGGTCATTCGCAAGGTCGTGAAGGAGCACGGCATGACCGTCATTATAATAACGCACAAGCTGTATGAGGTCATGGCGATATCGGACAGAGTGGGTGTGATGCGCAAGGGGCGGCTCATCGGCGTGGAAAACACCGCCGACGTGACGGAGCGCAGCCTTGCGTCCATGATGGTGGGCCGGCCGGTGCTTTATGAAAGCCTTGAAAAGACCGGCACGCCCGGCGAGGAGCTTATAAGCGCGGATGATCTTGTCGTGCGCGGAAACCGCGGGCTTGTCGCCGTCAACGGAGTTTCGCTTTCCGTCAGGGACGGGGAGATACTCGGCATCGCCGCCATTGAGGGCAACGGGCAGAGTGAGCTTCTGGAGGCCATAACGGGTATGCGCGCTCTTGAGAGCGGAAGCGTGCGCATCTGCGGGAAGGAAGCCGCGGGGAAAAGCCCCGGCGAGATACGCGCGCTCGGCCTTGCGCATATACCGGAGGATCGCCTTACCACCGGCGTCAGCCGCGATGCTACGACGGCGGACAATCTCATAATGGGCCGCCAGCGCGAAAAGCGGTTCAGCGGCCCGCTGATGCATATGAACACTGCCGCGGTGAACGCCTACGCACAGCAGCTTTACGACGGCTTTGATATACGCGGCGCGGGAATTGAGGCCAGGACAGGCTCCATGTCGGGCGGAAATATGCAGAAGGTCGTCGTCGCGCGGGAGTTCTCGTTCGATACGCCGGTGCTGGTCATTTCACAGCCGACGCGCGGCGTGGATGTGGGCGCGATAGAGTTCATACATAGTGCGATAATAAAAAAGCGCAACGAGGGCTGCGCCGTGCTTTTGTGCTCGGCCGATCTGGACGAGGTGTTCAGGCTTTCGGACAGGATCATAACCATGTATGAGGGAAAGATAACCGGCGAATTTGCCGCCGGTGAGATAAGCAAGGAAGAGATAGGCTATTATATGACGGGCGACAGACAGGGGGCGAAGGACAAGTGAAGGATAAACTATCTTCCCGCCCCGCGCGGAAAAAGCTGAATTACCGCTATCTCGTCTCGCTCGTGCTGAGCGTGGCGCTGGCGTTCATTATCGGCGGGGTCATTCTGGCGCTGTCCGGATTTGACCCGTTTGCGGCCTACGGCGCGATGCTCTCCGGCGCGTTCGACAGCACGCGCCACGTCGGCGATTTCTTGGAATACGCAATGGTGCTGTGCGTGTGCGGGCTTGCCTGCGTTCTCGGCGCACGCGTCGGCATAT